>JAIEQM010000039.1 GCA_019747705.1 Chitinophagaceae bacterium
ACTGTTTGGAGATTTCTCACTTCGCCGTTACAGCGTTATGATTCAAACATTCTCATGGCTTCGTTCGAAATGACGGTTTGAGAGTTTGACTAAACTATACCGTCTTAATTATGAAATGAATGTGCAAACTACACCAAAGCATTGTACAACACTTCCACCGGATGCAAAGCCTGTTTACCTGTGCCATCTTTTATCTGATGACGGCAACTGGTGCCGGGAGCCGCAACAATTACATCATTTGCTTTACTGCGTACTGCTGGAAACAACACCAACTCTCCTATCTGCATACTCACCTCATAATGCTCCGCTTCATAACCAAAAGAACCGGCCATGCCGCAACAACCTGATGGAATAGTTTCCACTTTATAATTTTCAGGAAATGAAAGCATGTTTGATGTAGCACTTACTGACCCCACCGCCTTCTGTTGACAATGCCCGTGCAGTTGAATCACTTGTGATGCGTTAGTAAACTGTTCTTTTTTAAGATGACCTTTTGCAATCTCTTTTTCCAGGAACTCATCAATCATCAATGCATGTTTGGCAAGTGATTGTGCAGCAGCCAGATTTTCATCAGTTGCCAAATCAGGATACTCATCTCTGAATGTGAGTATAGCAGATGGTTCAATACCCAGCAAAGGAGTTTCTTCATTCACCACTTTACTCAGCAATTCAATATTTTTATTGGCAATTTCTTTCGCTTTACGCAACAAACCTTTACTCAACCAGGTGCGTGCACTTTCCAGATGCTGCGGCAACTCAACAGAATAACCCAGTTTCTCCAATAACAACACCGCTGTTTTGCCGATATGTGCATCATTGCAGTTGGTAAACTCATCGCAAAACAAATACACTTTGCCCCTATCCCCGTCCGTTCCGGCACGGGCGGGCCCTAAAGGAGGATTAGCAACTGACTTCTTTTTTTGAGATGCATATTGTTTAAACCAACTCCGAAATGTTTGTTTTGATAATTCAGGAACAGGTCGTTTTGTTGCAAAGCCCACAGCTTTTTTTATCAAGGTTCCCGTTACTGCATTGTTCATGAAAAAATTATACAAGCCTGGTGCAATGGAACCCAGCTTTGCACTTGCTGTAAAGTTGGCAATCATCTTTGAACGCAGCGGCACACCATTGGCATCATAATAATGTTGTAAAAACTCTGCTTTCAATTTTGCAACATCCACATTGCTGGGGCATTCACTTTTACAACCCTTGCAGCTTAAACACAAGTCCATCACTTCATAAATTTCTTTATGATTGAAACGGTTGAGTTGTGTACTGTTAGTCAAAAACTCACGAAGAATATTGGCTCTTGCTCTTGTGGTATCTTTTTCGTTTCGTGTTGCCATAAACGATGGACACATGGTACCACCGCTCAAATGTGTTTTGCGGCAATCACCGCTTCCGTTGCACTGCTCTGCATGTTGCAAAATATCCTGGTTGTGAAAACGAAAAATAGTTTTGAATTCAGGTGTTTGCTGACCGGGCACATAACGCAGCATGCTGTTCATGGGCGGTGTGTCCACAATCTTGTTGGGATTGAAAATATGCTGCGGATCCCAGGTGTTTTTAATTTGTTTGAGCAGTTGATAATTTTTTGAACCAATCATCTGTTCAATAAACTCACCACGCAAACGTCCGTCGCCATGTTCACCACTTAATGAACCATCATATTTTTTAACAAGTGTTGCCACATCCTGTGCAATAGTTCTGAAAAGTTCATTGCCTTCTTTTGTTTTAAGGTTGATGATGGGGCGCAAATGCAATTCGCCACTGCCTGCGTGTGCGTAATGCACAGAATATAAATTTCGTTTCTTCAGCACTTCATTAAACTCAGCAATGTATGCAGGTAAATCATTTACATCAACGGCTGTATCTTCAATTACAGGCACGGCTTTTTCATCGCCGGGTAAATTGCCCAGCAAACCAAGACCTGCTTTGCGGAGTGTCCAAATCTTTTTTGTATCAGCGCCAAATAATAAAGGGAAATGATAGCCCAAACCGGCCCCACGCATTTCTGCTTCAACTTGTTTGCAGATGGCTTCAATTTCTTCTTTAGTTTCTTTTGCATATTCAATTACAAGGATTGCACCGGGGTCGCCCTGTACAAAGAAGCGGTTCTTCTGTTGTTCAATATTGTTTTTGGTACATTCTAAAATGTAATGGTCAATCAACTCACTGGCGCCGGGTTTGTATTTTAAACCGATGAGATTGGCACGCAATGCTTCATCAATAGTATTAAAGTGCACACATAACAAACCGCTTTCTTTGGGCGGCAATGGAACTACATTCAGTTTTATTTCAGTGATAAAAGCAAGCGTTCCTTCACTTCCTGCAATTAACTTACAAAAATTAAAATCTTCTTTGCCGGCAGTGAAGGGCGCTGTTTCCAATAACAAATCAATTGCATAACCGGTATTTCGGCGGTCAATACTTTGCTTGGGAAATTGTTTTCGTATTTCAACCTGGTTCTCATAGTTACTTAAAAGACTGCGAATGTTTTTATAAACAGCGCCCTCCAAATCCGATTGCTCACACTTGCTATGAAATTCATCAGGGTTCAATGTTTTAAACACCACTTCACTTCCATCACTTAAGAATGCAGTGAGTTCGAATGTATGTTCCCGTGTGCTTTTATAAACAACAGAATTAGAACCGCAGGAATTGTTGCCCACCATTCCGCCAATCATGGCACGGTTGGCCGTAGATGTTTCAGGGCCAAAAAACAAACCATACGGTTTTAGAAAGAGATTGAGTTCATCACGAATCACACCCGGTTGCACACGCACCCAGCCTTCTTCTTTATTCAATTCGATGATTTGTGTAAAATGTTTGGATACATCTACAATAATACCGTTGCCCACAACTTGTCCGGCAAGAGATGTACCTGCGGTACGGGGAATGAGTGAAGTATGATTCGCTTTTGCAAACTGTATGAGTTGCAGAATATCCTTTTTTGTTTTGGGAATAGCAACGGCTAATGGCATTTCACGGTAAGCAGATGCATCCGTAGCATAGAGTGTGCGGATGGTGGTATCAAAAAAAAGTTCGCCTTCGAGTTGTTTTGCTAATTGTTGCAGTTGCTGTTTCATTCCAAAAAGGGTTGCGCAAATTTAACTGTTTAGGAGTTATAGCAATTGGAAGGCTGCTAAAGTGAGTATAAACAGCAATTTATTCCGCTGAAAACTAAAAGCGAACAGGAATTAAACTTGCAGCCCGTAAAAAAACGTAAGCCTTGTAAAAAAATCATTACTCAGCTATTGTAACTGCCCGCTGGCCCAGTTAAGGTTGGCAAAGGATTGATAGAATTTGACTTTCAGTTCCAGTAGTTTTTGAAGGGCTTCCAGGGCTTTATTTTCACGGGTGTTGAGGAAGAATAAAGTGGTTTCGCCCAAAGAAAATTTCAACTGCTCTGCATCAAACAAACGAACATAGTTGAGATAAGCATCTTCATAAATACGGATCTGTGTTTGCAGATTCAGCACTTCGTTATAATAATAACGCACTTTGTTTTCTAATTCAAATTGCGTTAAGCCACGCTCCAGGCTGGTTGACTGTATTTTTATTTTAGCAGCACGGTACTGACCAAAGCCGCTTCTGTTGGGGATGGGGATGGCCACGTTGAACCCAAACTTATAATTGTTTTCAAAAAAATTATAATTGGAACCGCCCAGTACATTATAACCACGCTGGAGAAAATTATACTTCATATCCGCCTTGGGCAGCAGACTCTGAAACTTTAAACGTCGTTCCACTTCAAGCGCCTGCAGTTTAAAATCAATCATCTGCAGTTTGGGGTGATTGGAAGTGGTTTGTGTGAGCCACTCACTGAGCTTGTTTACATTATAAGTATTGAAATTTTGTTTTGCCCATAAGGTATCCGGTATTACCCGTTCAGAAATATAAGCAGGCTGGTTATTCTGCAGCCATAAAAAAGTGGAAAGCTCCAATGATGATTTGCGGAATTTTAAAAATGCTTCTTCCCGCATTTGCTGAAACGCCTGCAGCTGGGCCAGCGCTTCAGTAGTGTCAACAGCAGCACGGTCGCCCTGCTGAAAAGAAATTTTCACCAACTCATACCGAAACTGATTGATGCGTATTGTGTTTTCAAGTACCAGCAGCACCTGATAATTTTTTGCCCAGTCCCAGTAAGCAACGTAGGCATCCAGCAATAAATCATTGATTACATTTCTCCGCTCCCACTGGCTCTGCTGCATAAACAACTGACCCTGTTTTAATGCAGCACGCCGTTTATCCAGGATCAGATCTTTCAGCAATGGCACACTTACACCTGCATAGGAACTGCGGCCTGCTGTTGTTTGTGTATTAACGAAATCGCCAAAATTATTTTCAATACCGCCATACACTTCCACACCAAACCAGGTGGGGATGGCCAGTTCTGCATTTGTTAAGTTGAAATAATTTTTACCGTCGAATGTTTTTTGCTCATTGCTGTAATACAGCATGGGATCAAATTCGCCACGGATGGTTTGCAGTTGTGCTCTTGCCATATCTATCAGCAAACCACCCTGTTTGGCAACAGGATGATTGGTACGGACAATACTTAAAAACTCATCTTCTTTTAATATTCTTATGGTATCCTGCGCCTGCGTGCACAAAGAAGAAAAAAACAGTATGAGTGAAAAAAATATTTTTTGTATGATTGAATTCATTTAAAACAGTTCATTTATTCTTTATGCGTAGTTCATGGCAGCAAAAAAAGTATGAAGAAAAATCAATACTTATGCTTTTCTTCTTTTTTTTCTTTAGCATCTTTTCCCTGCTGTTGTTCTTTGTAAAAATCAGGAGGAAATCCGTTAATCTGCCGCCACAGTTCATACCACACAGGAACATCTTTTAACAAAGCAAAACTCACAGCACCACCTCCCAGCTTTAAATCTTTTGGCCAGGGCCGCAGATCTTTATCTTCTGCCACCAGTATCCTGAACATACCATTATTGCTCACATTACTTTCAATAGCTGCCACTTTGCCACCAAATGTTCCGTACGATGCACTGGGCCATCCGCTGAATACAATAGCAGGAAAACCATCAAACATAAAACGAATTTTTTGTCCGTTGCTCAGCAACTGCAAGTCCATTGGTTTCACCCACATTTCCACTGCCAGTTGATAATCTTTGGGAACAATTTCCACAATCATATCACCTTCCTTCACCATTTCATTGATACCTGCTTTGCGTGCTTTAATTACCTGCCCATCCTGCGGTGCCAGTACAAAATATTGCCCGCTTCTTATTTTATAGTTATCATATTGGTTTTGCAGTTTGGCTACTTTACCCTGTCCTGTTGCAATTTGCGACTGGCTTTGAAACTGATCGCCCTGCGCCTTGGCAATTTTTTCCAAATAATCCTGGATGGTGCCATTTCGATCGAGCTGGTAAATAACCAAATCCTGCTTACTGTTATTATAATCATTTTGTGCCCCAATGAGTTTGGCATTTGTATTTTGATGGAGCACCTTACGACGTTCAAACTCTGTTAGTGGAATTACACCCAGCTCATACATTTTAGTAGCCCCTTCCAACTGGCGGTCTGCCACAGACATTTCATTTTGTGCAGCAATTACTTTCATACTGTCGCTCTGCACTTTTCTTCTCGTTTGTATAATTTTATTATCAATAGAGCTCAGCTTTAAATCCCGTTCATTGTTCATTGCACTCATTTGCTGGTCAATGGTTTGCACTTTGCCTTCGTAATAAGTAATGGTTTGCTGTTCAGCGGTTAACTGCTGATCAGTTCGCTGCAATAAGTTGGGATCGAGATAATCATCTTTAATTTCAGCAAGCTGCACAATGGTATCACCCTTCTTTACAAAATCGCCTTCCTTTACCCACCATTTTACAATACGGCCGGGAATAATATTATTCATTTGTTGCGGGCGTTGCTCCTGTCTTAGTGTGGTAACAGAACCTTCACTGCGTATATTCTGTGTCCATGGAATAAACAGCATTATAACTGCAGCAATCACAATACCCCAGAACACACGTTTGATGCGGCTCACACGGTTTTGCCTGTAAATATGATCAAAGGCTTCCAGCCGCTTACCTACTTTTTCTTCAATATTGGGTGTTAATAATTCAAAGCTCATGATGATATGTTTTTAAAGTACAGATGATGGGACTCCTTTTTTAATAATTGTTCCATCTTTCATCAGCATTACATAGCTGCACTGCCGGGCAAACTGCTCATCATTAGTAATGATGATACAGGTGGTATTCACTGTTTCGTTAATTAAATATTGTTTGATGAGTTGCTGGCTGCTTTCATCAAAACCCTGCCAGGGTTCTTCCAGCAGCAGCAAACGGGGCCCGCCTACAAGTGCACGAAGCAATAAAATCTTGCGGATAATACCTCCGGGCAGGCGTTTACCTGTTGGCTCAATCAACGTATCAAATCCTGCTTTTAGCGAAATAATAAAATCTTTCAACCCGATTTTTTCTGCAAGTGAAATAATTTCTGCAGTGGTGATGGCGGTATTGCCAAGGGCAATGTTTTCATACAATGTCCCCTGGAAAATATCCTGCTGGTTAAACAAAATACCGGTATGTGCACGCACGCTATCGGGGTCATAATTGCCAATGGGCACACCATCAATGGTAATGCTTCCTTCAAAATTATGATAAGAACCGGTAAGCAGTTTAATAAGTGTTGACTTGCCGCTTCCGTTATCGCCCATAATGCATGCTTTATCGCTGCCATTCAGTTCAAAGCCCGCATTGTGCACAATATTCCTGTCAGATGTGTACCCAAAATTCATATCCTGCATTGCTACTTTCAACCCTTTACCGGCATCATCAGCAATTTTTAATGTACCTTCTTTCTCGAGTGGTTTATCAATCACCTTACCGAGTTTTTCAAGGCTGGTTAAAAGATCATATACTTTATCCAAACTCTGAATAAACTTTTCAATAGAAGATAATACGGTAAGAATCACAATTTCTGCCGCCACAAACTGGCCAATATTGATTTGATTTTTTACGAGCAGCACACTGCCCACAATGAACATGCCTGCTGTAATTAATACTTTAAATGCAATAAGGCTCCAGTATTGCAGCATCAGGATTTTAAAATGGCTTGTTCTTGCATCTAAATAATTGGAAACAATCTTATCTGTTTTATCCACCGGCAATGAAGAGCCTTTTGAAAAACGAAATGATTTTAATACACGTGCCACTTCTTCCAGCCAACTGGCCACTTCATATTTATATTCACTTTCCTGCAGGCTTGTTTTCAACCCCCTTGCTACAGTAAGTTTTAAAATGAGGTACAATAAAAAAACAACAAGGATGCTGAATACAATAAAAATATTGGCGTAGAGTGAAAGTAATACCAGCCCGAAAATAATCTGAATGGTGGCTGCAGGAATATCCAGCAACAACTTGCTGAAACTTTTTTGCAGGGAGATCGTATCAAAAAAACGGTTTACCACTTCCGGCAGATAATAACTATCCACTTTTTGCATATCCAGTTTGGGGATGCGCCATGCAAATTCAAAAGAGTAGCGGGCAAAAATACGTTGCTGTATTTTTTCAGTGATCTTCATTTGATTTACCTGCAGCAAGCCTGTTAGAAACACAGCTATTACCACCATTAAAATTAATACCACCATGGAAGTGGATAAAGCGCCTGCCAGAACAAAATTGATAACAGCCTGCACCCCCAGCGGAACGGTAAGTTGCAGCAGCCCCGCCAGTATTGCATAAAAATAAATTGCCCCTATTTCTTTTTTCTCAAGCCTGAGCACCTGCGCCAGCCGTCTCAATGGTTTTGCTACAATCCCTTCTGTAGATGTTTCTGCCATGCTTATGGTCGTTTTTTGTTAAAGATTGTTGATGGTTTTAATTGTTTAAGCATAAACAATAAGAACGTGTAATTGTTGAGCCGGATGAACAGTTTTTTACAACGCATTGTTCAGCTTATTTGCTTCGTTATCATTAATTTAACACTCACTGAGTGAGAGGGGAATATTTACCGCTAAACCACCCTCAGCCGTTTCTTTGTATTTATGGTTCATGTCCTTGGCAGTATCCCACATGGTTTTTACTACTGCATCCAGTGAAACCTTTGCGAAATCCGGGGTGCTTTGCAAGGCAAGTTGCGAAGCAGTGATAGCTTTGATGGCTCCCATGGTATTGCGTTCAATGCAGGGCACCTGCACCAGGCCGGCAATGGGGTCGCAGGTGAGACCCAAATGATGTTCCATTGCAATTTCTGCTGCCATAAGCACCTGCCGCTGTGTTCCGCCCATGCATTCAGTGAGTGCAGCAGCGGCCATAGCGCTGGATACGCCAATTTCTGCCTGGCATCCGCCCATTGCTGCAGAAATAGTAGAACCTTTTTTAAAGATGCTTCCCACTTCTGATGCTGTTAATAAAAATTTGATGATCTGTTCATTACTGTTGCCGTTGCAAAACGCCACATAATACTGCAGCACGGCCGGAATCACTCCCGCAGCACCGTTAGTAGGCGCTGTAACCACTCTTCCAAAAGAAGCATTTTCTTCATTTACTGCCAGGGCAAAACAGCTTACCCAGTCTAAAATGTATTTAAAATTGTTCCCGCCTTTTTGAATGGCCTCAAGCCATGAATCATAATCCTTGTAAGTTTTATCAGCAAGCAGTTTTTTATTTAACGCATGTGCACGGCGTTTTACATTTAAGCCCCCGGGCAGATAACCTTCTGTAGCGCAACCTTTGTAAATACACTCCTTCATCACCCGCCATATATTGAGCACACCTTCTTTTGTTGCTGCTTCACTGCGCCATGCATGTTCATTCTCCATTACAATTTCACTGATGCTCATACCGGTTTTCATACACCAGTGCAGCAAATCATCAGCCGTATCAACAGGAAAAGGAAGTTGTGTTTGTTCTTTGCCGGCTGAAGCTTCACCCCGTCCTACCGGGTCGTCATCCGGGCGGGTTTCTTTTATTACAAATCCGCCGCCAATAGAATAATAGGTTTCAGCAATGGATTCGCCATTATGAAACTCCGCTAAAAAAGTAACGGCGTTGGGGTGATAAGGCAAACTTTCATTCATCAGGAATTCAATATCCTCTCTGGGATCAAATGCTATTTCATGTGTGCCGCCCAGCAAAATCTCTTTCATGGAAGCAATGTCATGAATTTTTGCATCAATGCTGTTTACATCAAATGTAACAGGATCATCCCCACACAAACCGAGTTGAACGGCAATATCTGTTCCATGCCCTTTCCCGGTTTTGGCTAATGAACCATACAACAATACCCGTACTGATTGGACATGACTTAATGAATCATTTATTTTGATGGATTGAACAAAACGCTGCGCTGCCCTCCATGGCCCCAGTGTGTGGCTGCTGGAAGGGCCAACGCTAATTTTAAACATATCAAAAACAGAAATCGGTTCGTATGACAAGTTGAAAGAATTTTTGCAAAAGTAGTAATAAAAAATCCTGCATCTTATCAGATGAAAGCAACGTATTAAGAAATTAAAAAAAACACTTTAGTACAATGGTTACCGCTATTTGCCGGGGAATCTGAATAAATATCATTAATAACCCGTTGATAAACGGTTACACTTAAATCAATTTCCCAATAAAGACTGGCAGAATTTCCTTTGGTATTGCAAGATACATAACTAAGAGATATCCAATACTCCCTGCTTTGTCTTCCTTACTTGCTTCAGTTGTGAATATTTCTTTTCTGTTATTCTCATATAGTATATCTAAAAAGAAATCACTATAAGTTCAAACAGTTAGATTCTAAAAACGAATTTTCAGCAGAAATCAACAGAAAATCAATTTGACAATTGTTTATGACACGGAAATCAACTCAATATCAAAAATCAACATTGAGTTTCCGGGAATAATAACAGTACCAGTACTTGGATTGATAAAATTTGCAGAGCCATATCCTAAAGCCGGCGGAATAAACAAACGGATTTTTCCCCCTTCTCCAATCAAAGGCAAGCCTCTCCGCCATCCTTCAATAAAGACTCGTGAAGGATCAGAACTATTAAGAAAGAACGTTGCACTATTTGTGCCGGATGTTTGATCAAAAATAGTTCCATTGGCAAGACTACCTACATATTTCACTGTGATCTGGCTGCATTGCGCTGGCTTTTTACTTCCTCCTGGCGCTGTAATCACATAATACATTCCGCAATTGTCCAATTCAATAGCGTTAGTTATAGTATTTGCTGATAAATAAGCTGTCACCATTGCTTCCTCAGTTGGAGATGCTATTGTAGAACCAGCGCTAAGTGTGCATGGTGCAGCCTCCTGCTTTTTCTTGCATCCGGTAACCAATCCAGCCAATGCCAATACTATGATTATATATTTTTTCATCATAAAAATTTTGCGCAAATATATTGTTTGTTACTGTTAAAAAACTGCTTATTGAATACCGGTAATGCTAATATCATAAATTAAAATAGAATTAGCCGGCACCACCGGGTTAATAGCATTGGGAAACGGCACATTGCCAAAACCGAGGGAAGGAGGAATAAACAACTGTACATTGCCGCCATTACCAATTAAACCCAAACCCAGTTGCACACCGTGGTTAAAAACACCCAGTCTGTCAGTAATGGAAACACCCGGGCCTGTGGCATCAAAAATAGAGTCATTGGTGAGGCGTGCACTATATTGAATGGCAACAATATTACAGGGTTCAGCTTTGGCGCCGGTTCCGGCCTTAATAATATTGTAATAAAACCCATTGGGATGCAAAGTGGCTGTTAAGCTTTTTGAGGTAAGATAAGCCTGTACGGCTGTTCGTTCAGCAGGCGGAGCTGATGTTGTAACTGTTTGATACGTACATTTCTTCGTATCTTTTACACATGCCATTAACAGTACCATCATTGCCAGGAAAAGAAATTTTTTCATTTTGTAATTAGTTTGAAGATGCTGTTTCTTTATTCTTAAGAGCGATTAACTCCCGGTAACGCTGCTCATTAAGCTCCCACTTAAATTTCATACGAAAGATGGCATAAAAAACAATGATTCCCAGGAGGGCCATCAAAACAACAGTAAACTGCGAGCCGCTGATGTAAGGCATCCGTTTATACCAGCCACGCAATAAAAAGCTGAGCAAAATGGGCAGACCAAATACCAAACCCAGCGGCAAACCAAACATCAACTGGGTCATCCATTTCTTTTCCTGTTCCCTGTTGGCCTCCCAATAATTGATAAAAGCCTCATCTGCACTTGTCATAGCAACTGTTTATGCAAAAATAACATAAACAGGGCAGACGGGTGGCAACTCTCTGTTTCTGAACAGATGCTTGATGCAGCAGCAATGAGGTATTTATAAGAGCCGGTGAATTCAATTCAGCATTCTCCCCTTTTTTTTATATGTTTGAGAAAAAATATCCGTGAAAGTACAGGACCTTTTAGCCGAATATTTATACCAGAACAAAACGCTTATACTTCCTTCCATCGGCAGTTTTGAGTTAAACTCTGCCATCAATATCTACGAAACAAAAGAAGAAAGCTGGCCGGAAGATGCCATCACCTTTACACAAAACAGCAATGCGGCAGTTGAAGATCATTTTGTGAGTTACTTAGTACAGCACAGCGGTAAAATGAAACCACTGGCGCTGAGTGATCTTGATTCTTACATCAGCAACGGTGTTCAGCTTTTAAATATCGGGAAGCCTTTTACAATAAAAGGTATTGGCGCTTTAACCAAAATGGGGAACCAGTTAAGTTTTCAGCAGGGCCACCCGGTCATTGAAAAATCAGAACAAACCACCACCTATGTTGTAAAAGACCGCACCCGTCAAAAAGAAGAAATTAAAGAATTGAATTTTGATTCTGAAACCAGAAAAGGAAGCAGCAGGAGATTACTGATTATACTTGCATCTGTTGTGGCGCCGGGTTTAATTGCATGGGCCATTTATCTCGCCATTCCCAAAAGCGATGCATCAACTGCCAATGAAGCAACGGAACAGGCTGATACAACTGTAAGCAACACTTCTGTTATAACCGATACCAGCATTTCAAGGCCAAAAGACACACTGTCATTGAAGCCTGTACCATCATCATCTGACACCTCTTTTCAATTACTGTTGTTTTCATTTGCTGACAGCGCCAGGGCAAATAAAGAACTTGCCAAACAAAACAGCAGAAGAAAAAATGTAATAATGGCGGCAAAAGACAGCAGCCTTCAAATAATACTTACGGTAAACAGACCCTTGGGTGATACTTTAAAAGTGATTGATTCACTCAAAGTGTTTTACAACCTCAGAGCAAAACTTTTAAAGCAATAAGATGCCGCAAAAGCCCCGTGTTTATTTCCTGGTCTATTTTCTGATCACGATGGCTGATTTACTGCTTATTTATTCCGGCAAGAACGAATTAAGATGGTTTACCAAACCATTGCTGATGCCGCTGCTCCTCCTTGTTGTTTATTTACAACGCCGTCATATTCCTTTATATGTTTACATGCTGGGAAGCCTTGCACTTTCCTGGGCTGGTGATCTGCTGTTGCAAATGAAAGGTTTATTTATACCCGGCCTCATCAGCTTTTTACTGGCGCATGTTTGCTATATCGTTTACTTTGTAAAAATCAGCAATCAACAAAAAGGTTTATTGCAACTGCAGCCCCTCATTGGCTTACCCGTATTGATTTATATTATTATTTTTCTCTGGCTCCTCTACCCTTTCCTGGATACACTAAAAATTCCGGTTACTGTTTACGGAATTACTATTGGCGCCATGCTGCTCATGAGCATCAATACAAAACTGAAAGTAAATGCAATGGCTGCTGCGCTGTTTTTTAACGGGGCTTTGCAGTTTGTAATATCTGACAGTATCCTGGCGGTAAATTTATTTGCTGTGAGTTCAATGATATTGAGTTTATGTGTGATGGCCACTTATGCTTCTGCACAATATTTATTAGTGAGGGGGAGTATGCAGGTTGCTGCTGATTTAACTGAAACAAAATGAGCAGGGTTTATTTTGAAGATAAAACCTTTACTGATGCTGATGGCAGTAAGAAGCCATTAAGCGCCGGCGAGTATGAAGGCTGCCATTTTATCAACTGTAATTTTTCTGAAAACGATTTCAGTTCATTTCATTTTTACGAATGCACTTTTACCGGCTGCAACCTCAGTAATACAAACCTAAAGGATGTTGTTTTAAGGAACATTCATTTTATCAATTGCAAAATGATGGGACTCCGGTTTGATGAATGCAACAAATTTTTACTGGAAATGAATTTTACAAACTGTGTATTGCAGTATTCATCTTTTTATGAACTGAAATTAAAAGCCCCGGGGTTTATTGATTGTAATTTAATGGAAGCCGATTTTACCGGGGCAGATCTGAGCAATGCTTGCTTTGCCGGCAGCAACCTGGCACTCGCTGTATTTGAACATACCAACCTGGAAAAAGCTGATTTCCGAACTGCTGTTAACTACACCATTCTCCCTTCCATTAACAAACTTAAGAAGGCCAAATTCAGTTGGCCCGGTTTGATGGGGCTGCTGGGAGAAATGGGAATTGAAGCGGAGTAATTTTAAATTACAGGATGCTGACAGCTCTCCGCCCTGCTGAAAAGGGAATTTTGAGCTGCAGGAATGCTTATAGAGTTTCCTGTGTTCCGGATCATAGCTTCCCTGCTCCATTCAGTGGAAATTGAGTGCATTATTTTTCACCGTTTACCCTTACCTTTGCCGCACTTTAAAAAGTAACAGGTGCAAGCCCGGTACCGTAAGACCCGGTTTGAAATCTCTCCGCCCACTGTACATGCGTTTGTACCCTGTTTATTACCCGCCGTAGCTTTTGCAAAGGAGGGTTTAATACTAAAATTTACAAACGCACATGAAGCTTTCACAATTTACGTTCGATCTTCCGCTCAACCTCATTGCTCAAAACCCCACCAAAAAAAGAGAAGACAGCCGCCTGATGGTGATTCACCGCAAAACAGGGCAACTTGAAAACAAAAACTTCCGTGATGTGATGGATTATTTTGATGACAAGGATGCTTTTGTTGTAAACAATACCAAAGTGTTTCCTGCACGCATGTATGGCCGCAAGGAAAAAACCGGGGCTAAAATTGAAGTGTTCCTTCTGCGTGAACTCAATAAGCAAAACCGTTTGTGGGATGTAATTGTTGATCCTGCAAGAAAGATACGTGTTGGCAACAAATTGTATTTCGGCGACAGTGAGGACCTGGTAGCAGAAGTAATTGATAATACCACCAGCCGTGGGCGCACCATTCGTTTTTTATTTGAAGGAACCGATGAAGAGTTCCGCACCGTTTTATACAATATGGGCGAAACGCCTTTGCCAAAATATATTAAACGCAAACCTGATGAAGAGGACAGGGAACGTTATCAAACTGTATTTGCAAAATATGAAGGCGCTGTAGCGGCACCTACGGCGGGTTTGCATTTCAGCAAAGAACTCATTAAGCGTTTGGAAATTAAAGGCATCCGTTTTGCTGAAGTTACATTGCATACCGGGCTGGGCACCTTCCGCCCCATTGAAGTGGAAGATTTGAGTAAACATAAAATGGATGCTGAGTATTACAAGATTGATGATTTTGCGTGCAAGGTGGTGAACAAAGCAAAGGAAGGCAGTCATCGTATTTGCAGCGTGGGCACAACCACTATGCGTGCATTGGAAACATCATTCACAGCGCAGCAGCTATTAAAACCAAGTGAAGGATGGACGAATATTTTTATTCACCCGCCTTACAATTTTAATATTGCGGATGCACTCATCACCAATTTTCATTTGCCTAAAACAAGTTTACTGATTATGACCTGTGCCTTTGCCGGTTATGATTTAACCATGGAAGCTTATAAAAAAGCCATCAAGGATAAGTATCGTTTCTTCAGTTATGGAGATGCGATGCTGGTGATATAACATTTCATCCCTCTCCGAACTGAGAGGGATTTTTTATGTTACAGGCTGCAACGTCCTGATGAAACGTATTTGTTGAGCAAAGCGAAATCCCGCTCTGCGGGACGTCAGCACTCTTGTACTGCATTAAGTTTATTCAGCATTATTTGTAACACTCCGCATCAGCAATACACTTTAAGCTCTTTTTTCATCTTTAAAAAAACACAAAGACGCTTAGACACAAAGTTTTTCAGTGTCTTCCGTGCCTCCGTGGCAAAACAAATTTCTATGCAAAGCAAAACAGCAAAAGAATCATTTATAGTAATGACAGAGCTCGTGCTCCCCAACGATACCAATGTATTCGGTAATTTGATGGGCGGCCGCCTTATGTACTGGATGGATATTGCATCTGCACTGGCAGCAGGCAAACATTGTAATTCACCTGTAGTAACAGCCAGCGTTGATAATATTTCCTTTGAAAATCCTATCAAGCTGGGCAACGTGGTTCATATTGAAGCAAAAGTTACAAGAGCATTTAACAGCTCCATGGAAGTACACATGAAAGTGTGGGGCGAAGATACCGTGAGCCAGTACCGCTATAAAAGCAATGAAGCCTATTACACCTTTGTAGCTTTAGACCCCAACCGCAAACCACGCCCTGTACCACAGCTCATTCCTGAAACAGAAGAGGAACAAAAACTATTTGAAGGCGCCTTGCGCCGCCGCCAGTTACGTTTAATCCTGGGTGGTAAAATGAAAGCTTCTGATGCAGAAGAACTGAAGGCTTTGTTTGTGAAAGAGTAACAGAGCGCCTGCGTTTACTTTCCAGGCTCATAATCTTCCGGCAGCATATTGGCCAGCCGTTCATAAGCCCACATACCGTCAAAATACAAACGCATGGGTGTGAGAATAATGCCACGCTCATTTACAAGAATCAATGATTCATGCTCTTGATTGCGTAACCGCAGACCCGAAATGGTACCTGCCGGAGGCTGCCCCATGATCATCTGATTTTTTTGGATTTCCAGTTTCAATGCAGTATTCCTGTTATAGCTGATACGCCAGCCCTGTTTTATTTTTAATTCGTATAAGCGGTACCCGGAATCAGAATACAAATGAATCATACTGTCTTCAGTTGTACGGCTTGCTATTTGCATACCGCTAACTTCACCTGCATTAATACGGATACCACCACTTTTTCTTATACTGTCAGTTTTTGCTTTGGCAGTTTGATACAACTGGTATGTTGTAAAGCCTTCCTTTGTCAGTTCTTTTTTTACCAGGCTGCGCAAAAAATGTACGGTACTTCCTTCATATGCTTCTTTTCTCCGGCGTAACCATCTTTTCTTTGTTTTATCATTTTTACCCCAGTCTTCATACCGTGTATATCCGTAAAAATAGGTGGCGCCTGTGGCTTTGTTATAGTAAAAATCAAGTAACTCAAAATGAATGGTATAACCTAACTCAGGATTTTCTATAATTAATTCCTGCCCCGTATAAGCAAGAAATTCATCTTTTGTTTCGCCCGGGGTAAAAAGCGCCTCTTCAATATTTTTTATTTTACACCGTTCTGCAGCGTAGGAAAAACCAAGTACATTTTTTTTAAAGATGTCTAAGTATTTTCTTCTTGTTTCGCTGGTGAGAATTAATATCTCACGCATGCTTTTTTCTTTTCGTTCTAATACAAAACTGATCTTATATCCATTTGTTTTCAATTCCGCAGTATAGAGTAATGCTGAATATCCCACATAAGAAGCCACCACTTCATATTTGCCCGGTTCAAATGGGCCGAGTATAAATTCACCGTTTTCATCTGTAACGGTTCCTCTTGTTGAATTATTGATATACACACTGGCGCCTTTGAGCGGCTGATTATTTTCTCCGTCTGCAACACGGCCTTTAATGTAGAGGGACTGTGCGGTTAAGGTTGCCGTGCAGGAAAACAAAATCACAAACAACAGCAGGAAAAATTTCATCTGCAAATAAAATTCAAACGGAGAAATTATTGAAATACTTTTTAGGCAATTAAAACAGAAAAGGATGAGCGGCGGCCCATTCTTTAATCTATTACTAATGATTTTGTTACTTATCAACAATTGACATTAAATGATGTTTCCCTTTCAGCATGTATTTTTTACTCTGCTCAATGGAATCCATCACCTGTTCCAGTATGGTTTCAACGGGGGCGTTGTAATCAATATCCAGCGGCTCTTTGATGTGTACAGAAAGAAGGCTTCCTTTTTTCTTAAACTTCAACCCTTTTTTATTGAATGCCCTCCAGAAACCATTAATAACTATTGGTACAACAATAGGTTGATTTTGCTTAATAATATAAGCTGTGCCTTTACGGCCGGGGGCAAATGGTTTGGTAGTGCCCTGCGGAAAAGTAATAACCCAGCTGGTATCCAGTGCACGTGCTATTTTACGGGTATCACCGGGATCGAGTCCACGCTGTACTTCTTTTCCTTCTGCACGCCAGGTACGTTTTACGGTAATGGCGCCTGCTTTGGCAAACAAACGGGTGAGCCATGTATCTTTCATGGTTTCAGCAGCAGCCACATAATAAATTTTTGTAACAGGATTAAGCAAATAATAAGGGATGCCCAGACCTTTGTACTTACCCCATTTGGCGGCAAAGAAAACATGAAGAAACGTAATTACATCTGCAAAATAGGTTTGATGATTACTTACAAACAGTACATTTCGTTTGGGAAGGTTTTTTAAATTCTCCCCGCCTTCCACTTTTAATTTATTGATTAATGCAATGCCGGGGTATGTGGCAGCGCCTGCAATGAGATAGACAATACGACGCATCAGATTAAAGTCTTTCACTTTTTTAAAGAAACTACTCATATTCAGATGGTTTGGCCCGAAGGGAAGCGGCAAGATAACAATTTCGTAACATATAAGGTATTATTTTTTCAGCTTGATTACTAAGTTAAAACTATTACAAATGAAACATTTAATCCTTCTTTTTGCTGCCATTATTACGTTAAATTCTGTAACCGCACAGCAACCATCCTGCAACCCATTTCCCAAAACCATTACTGTAACAGGAACTGCTGAAATGGAAATTGTGCCCGATGAAATTTATGTACAGGTAGACTTGAGAGAATATAAAAAGCGTGGGGAAAAAGCAGAGCTTGAAAAAATAAAAACTGAATTTCTGAATAGCTGCAAGTCAATTGGTCTGCCGGATTCTGCCATCAGTATTGCTTCTTATGAAGGTATTAATTCAACCAACTGGTGGAGGAAAAGAAGAAATGACCCCGATTTATTATCAACTATCTCATACCAGATAAAATTCAATTCATCCAATAAAATGGATGACCTAATTGAAAAGCTTGATGATGATGCAACCTCAAACTTCCGTATAGTAAAAACATGGCACAGTAAAATGACGGAGTACAGAAAGCAGTTAAAAATTGCTGCTGTAAAAGCCGCCAAAGAAAAGGGTATCTATTTAACAGAGGCGATTGGCGAAAAGTTGGGACAGGCGATAACAGTAACAGAACCTGCTGAAGACTTTCAATATCAAACAAGCAGCCAATTCAAAACATCAAATATTGTTGCACGTAAAGATGCAGTTGGTTATTATGATTTTAATGGCGATGGAAGCGATGGTGTTGACTTTAAAAAACTCCGTCTGCGTTTTCAGGTATCAATTATCTACGCCCTGCAATAAAAATTTTGGTAACCTGCTTTTGTTTTTGAAAGTTTGCACTCATGAATGTAAAAGCAGTGATTTTTGATATGGACGGTTTGCTTATTGACAGTGAACCCCTCTGGCAGGAAGCAGGAAAAGAAACGTTACAGCAGTTTGGAAAAACATTAACCACGGAACAATATCATTCCAGCACAGGTCTGCGTACCGAAGAATGGATTGAACACTGGTTTCATCACTTTAATATTGACATGCAATATGCGCCTGCTGCTGCTGAAACCATTATTAAAAAAGCTATTGAGCTGATTGATGCAGAAGGCGAACCTATGGAAGGTGCAGAGCATGCCATTAATCGTTGCAAAGAACAAAATCTTTTATTGGGACTTGCTACATCCTCTCCCCTTTCATTGGTAAAAGTGGTGTTGGAAAAACTCAACCTGCAAAACAGTTTTGATGCTATCGCCTCTGCTGAGTTTTTACCATTGGGCAAACCGCATCCGCAGGTGTATATAGATTGTGCGGATGCATTACAGGTTTCTCCTGTTACATGTTTAGCACTTGAAGATTCTTTTAATGGCATGATTGCCGCCAAAGCAGCACGGATGAAATGTGTGGTTATACCCACGGCTGATGATTATAATCACAGCAAGTGGAATGCAGCGGATGCAAAGTTGAGGAGTTTGAATATTCTTGATTTTCAGAATCTAATTATGTTGTAAACTTTAAATAATAAATTCGATTCGTTCTTTATAAACAATCACCAATTTAGAATTCAGGATTTTAAGCAGAATTTCTTCCCAATGTTTACTAATGAACAATTCAAACTCACTGAACTTCATATTTCCTGTTCTGAACAGGATTACTTTCGGAGGCGGATTTGTAAATAAAATTCTTTGATGAAAGTCACTGTCTTTTGATATGATTACCAAATCATTTTCCCTTGCATAACTCCAGATAGAACTGTCAGAATTTAAACTTTCAATATTGATTACGTGAACAAATTCCCCGCCCTTCCATAACTGAACATTCATCGGCAGATTTTCATCAATAATAAACTTCATGTCAGGAAGCTAATGGATGAATAAAAAAATGCGGTTCAAATTTTTGAGTAGAATATTCTCTGATTGTTTCAATATCAGATGCGGTAAGCCTTGGGTAATTTTTTAAAATATCTTCATCTGTTTCGCCCGCCAGCAAAAAACCAAGTATAGTATTCACAGTAATTCTGGTACCATCAATGATAGGTTTACCCCCACAGATGGAATCATCACACACAATGTTTTTATATACAATTGTTTTCATCTTACACGCTTTATATAAAAATACAAAAAACTGAGAAAAACTAACAGCTTACTTTATTACTTAAATGCATTCAACCCCGTTACATCCATTCCCGTAATCAGCAAATGCACATCATGTGTTCCTTCGTACGTAATCACACTTTCCAAATTCATCATATGACGCATAATGGGATATTCACCTGTAATGCCCATACCACCGAGCATCTGTCTTGCATCCCTGCAAATATTCGTTGCAATTTCGCAACTGTTTCGCTTGGCCATGCTCACCTGTTGCGGTGTGGCACGTCCCTCATTCATTAACACACCCAGTCGCCAGTTTAGCAATTGAGCTTTGGTTATTTCTGTAATCATCTCAGCTAATTTCTTTTGCTGCAACTGAAAACCACCAATGGGTTTTCCAAACTGAATACGTTGCTGACTGTAACGCAAGGCCGTATCGTAACAATCCATGGCTGCACCAATTACACCCCATGCAATACCGTAGCGTGCTTTGGTTAAACAACCCAGCGGACCTTTCAATCCTTTTATATTCGGCAAAATATTTTCTTTGGGAACCTTTACATTATCAAACACCAATTCACCTGTTGCACTTGCACGCAAACTCCACTTACCATGTGTAGTGGGTGTACTAAAACCTTTCATCCCTCTTTCAACAATTACTCCACGAATAATTCCTTCTTCATCCTTTGCCCATACTACTGCTACTTGTGAAAACGGCGCATTACTAATCCACATTTTGGCGCCATTTAAAATTACATGGTCGCCTGCATCTTTGATGTTGGTTAGCATACCACCAGGGTCGCTGCCATGATTGGGCTCTGTTAATCCAAAACAACCAAGCCATTCACCACTTGCAAGTTTGGGTAAATATTTGTTGCGCTGTTCTTCATTACCATACGCATAAATCGGATACATTACTAATGAGCCCTGCACACTCGCTGTTGAACGCACACCACTATCACCACGTTCCAGTTCCTGCATCATTAATCCGTAACTGATATAATCCAAACCACCACCACCATATTGTGTGGGCACTGTTGGGCCAAAACATCCCAGCTCACCCAGTTGCTTTACAATCTGCTGCGGAAACTCAGCACGCTGTGCATAATCTTCAATGATGGGCGAAATTTCTTTTTTCACATAGGTACGCACCGCATCACGAATCATTTTCTGTTCTTCGCTCAGCAATTCATCCACTAAAAAATAATCAGGGCTTTGAAACAAATCTTGTTTAACTGACATAATGGAAGCAATTTTTTATGTTTTACCCTCCGAAGTTTTAACGAAGGTGTGGTTATCGTCTTTTGTACTACTATTTAGCTTTTGTTGCGTCGCACTCTTGTACGTCTTTAATTCTATTCAGCAACCTCACCTTCCTTCCTCCTCTCCTAAAGGCAGAGGAGGCGGTGCTTCATCACTCTTACAATCACTTTACCTACCCCATCAACTTTATTTCTTTATTCATCACATATCAACCTCTCCACTATTTATCATTCTCTATCACAAGCAAGGGCTGCGTGCCGTTCCTCTCCTCAAGGAGTAACCGAGGCACGAAGGTTACGGGCGTAGCTCATAGGTGAGGTGCAAATGTACGAACGGCACCTGCAACAGAAATAAAAAGTTGTACTTTTCTGTTCTAAACTTTTTATTGATGAAACGGTTGTTCTTATTCTCCTGCTTGCTCTTTATGATAACAATTTCTTTTAGTCAACAAAAGCAGGAAAAACTTGAAAATCAAATTCAGCAATACTGGTTTGTAATGCTCATGAAAGGCCCCAATCGTTCGCAAGACGGTGCAACTGCTGCACAAATTCAACAGGGACACTTGGCCAATATCAACCGGCTTTATTATGAAGGCAAACTTAAAGTGGCAGGGCCTTTTGGAGATGGCGGCAACTGGCAGGGTGTTTTTATTTTTGATGCCAGCGCCGAAGGTTGTAAAACAAAAGAAGAAGCAGAGCAAATTTTAAAAACAGACCCGGCCATTGCAAATGGAAGATTAGTTTATGAATTAAAACCGTGGTACACTGCACCCATGGGAAGTTTTAAACCGGGTGTTCCCGAAAAAAAGAATTGAAATGAATAAATTGATATTGATAGTTCTGAGTTTACTTTTTTCAAGCAAAGCATTTATGCAAACGAAAACATACAAGTATTTAGCGCTGGGCGACAGTTATACCATCGGCGAAAGTGTTCCTGTATCCAAAAACTTTCCCAACCAAACCGCCGCATTACTCAAAAAAGCAAACATTGCTTTTGACGAGCCCACCATCATTGCCAAAACAGGATGGACAACTGATGAACTGCAGGAACAACTAAGCCGCACCAGATTAGCAGGCCCTTTTGATTTTGTAACACTTTTAATTGGCGTCAACAATCAATACCGTGGCCGCAGTGCAGATGAATATGCAAAGCAGTTTGAAGAACTTTTACAACAGGCGATTGGATATGCAGGCGGCAAAGCAAATCATGTAATTGTATTAAGCATTCCTGATTGGGGTGTTACTCCTTTTGCAGAAGGAAGAGACAAAAAACAAATCGCCAAAGAAATTGATTTATACAACAGCATCAATGAACGCATCAGCAAACAATACAAAGTTCATTACATCAACATTACGCCTTTTACAAGAGAAGCAGCAAATGATAAAACATTGGTGGCAAAAGACGGTTTACATCCTTCAGCCAAAGATTATGCACGCTGGGCAGAGAAGGTGAAGGAAGAGATGATGAAGATTCTGTAGGTGTCAGGCCATTTGAAATGGTCAGACACCTGAACCTCCCCGATTCCAGATTTACATTTTTTTGCAAAAATGGAATTGATTCCAGATTTGCATATTTTTGCAAAAATGGAATTGTATGATACAGCGGGATATTCTGAGTGAATCAAAGTTTATGCTTTCCCAGTTCAGGGCAGTTTGTATTACCGGCCCGAGGCAAAGCGGCAAAACCACATTGGGAAAAATGCTGTTTAAAGGCAGGCCTTATGTAAGTTTTGAAAATCCCCAAACACAGGAACTGGCAGAATCAAACATTGCTTCCTTTATGAAGCAGTATATCAAAGGCGCCATTCTTGATGAGGTGCAGCGGGTGCCTGCACTGTTCCGTCAATTACAGGGAATGCTGGATAAAAATACCAGGCGTGGTCAGTTTCTGCTCACTGGTTCTAATAACTTTTTACTACAGGAACAAATCAGTCAGTCGCTGGCAGGAAGGGCAGGCTATATTGAACTGTTGCCACTCTCCTATGCTGAATTAAAAAAAGCAAACCTGGCTTATGCTGAAGCCGAAGGAAATATTTTTACCGGAGGCTATCCTGAAATCTGGGATGAAGATTTATCGCCCGGCAAATGGATGCAATCATATGTTCAAACTTATTTACAGCGTGATGTAAGATTACTTAGAAACATTACCAATCTTGCAGCCTTTAACCGTTTTATTGCCATCACAGCACATTATGCCGGGCAAATCATTAACCGTGATGAAATAGCCAAACAGGTAGGTGTTGATACAAAAACAATCCTTGCATGGCTGGGAATACTCGAAAGCAGTTATATTATTTACCTGCTGCAGCCCTGGTACAACAATCTCAACAAACGTGTTATCAAAAGCCCGAAACTTTATTTTGTTGATACAGGTTTACTGTGTCATTTACTCGGCATCAGCAGCATTACTGCATTAAAGAAACATGATAAATACGGCGCTATTTTCGAAAACTGGGTTATCAGTGAAATTAAAAAGAACCGTGCCAATAGCGGAGTTGCCGGAGGCATGTATTATTTCAGGGATAGCGCCGGTAACGAAGTGGATTTAATTCTTGAAAAAAATAATGAACTGTTTGGCGTGGAAGTAAAAGCAACAAAGAAACCAAACCGGGAGCATGTGCGGGGTTTGCTGTACTGGAAAAAAAACCAGCCTTCAAGCAACGTGCTATTAATACATGGCGGCAATACATCAGAAAAAACAACAGATGATATAAGTTTTATGCCCTGGAATGAAATTGATGGGTTTTGAATGAATTCCATTTTTGCAATTTCTTGCAAAAATGGAATTGACGGAGATTCTTACTTCAAATAATTTTTCATCTCAAACTGATATTGCTCAGCAATCGCTCTTGCTTCTGCTGCAAAATCTTCTTTCTCACTTGCATAGATTATGGCACGGCTGGCATTAACTAACAAACCAATATCTCCTCCCCGGGCTGAAGCGCCGGGGCTATTCACCATTGCTTTTTCAGAAATATCTTTCAAACTGCCACCCTGTGCACCCACACCAGGCACTAATAAAAAATGTTCGGGAATAATTTCACGGATGTTTACAAATTCTTCCGCTTGTGTAGCACCCACAACAAACATCAGGTTTGAAGGATTGCCCCATCTTGAAACAGTACGTAAAACACGTTCGTACAAAAACTCTGCACGCAGATGTTCTTCGCCGTTTTCAGTAATAAGTTGTTTCAGTTCAAAATCATTGGCGCCTTTGTTACTGGTTAAGCCAAGCACAATGGCCCATTTACCTTCGTATTCTAAAAATGGCCGCACACTGTCTTCACCCATATATGGCGCCACCGTGATGGCATCAAAATTCATGGTTTCAAAAAAAGCTTTGGCGTATTGGCTTGATGTGTTGCCAATATCACCACGTTTGGCATCTGCAATTTTAAAATGTGTGGATGGGATATAGTTCACTGTTGCTTCCATCGCCTGCCAGCCCTTCACTCCCATCGCTTCATAAAACGCCGTATTAATTTTATAACTCACGCACAAATCTTTGGTAGCATCAATAATGGCTTTGTTGAATTCAACAATGGCGTTGGGGTGTGATTGAAGATGGTTGGGAATTTTTGTTATATCCGTATCAAGACCTACGCAGAGGTAGGATTTTTTTTTATGAATTTCATCAACGAGTTGTTCTCTTGTCATTACTTAGAAAGAATTTTAGTTAAAACTGCAGAATTAGAACTTAATCATTAAGAACAAAAAAAGTTTCATCAGGCTGCAATCATTTTAATCATTGATTCCCTGTTTGCAGCAAAGGCAAGGCTTGCCAAAATATGTTCTTCTTTTAAAGAGGGAAAATCATTTAGAATTTCTGCATGCGATGCACCGCTTGCAAGCAAGCCTAAGATATCAGCCACTGCAATACGGGTTCCTTTAATACATGGCTTCCCAAAACGTATTTCAGGACTGATGGATATATAACCTGCAAATTCCTTCATAATCCAAAGTTATAAAATTGACCTGAGATAATCACCAAACCTCCACACTTCCTCAAACGTATTATACAAAGGCACAGGTGCCAAACGGATAACGGATGGTTCCCGCCAATCCACAAAAAAACCATCAACCATTAATGCATTGCAGATTTCTTTTCCACGCTGCAGCATGTTCATACTTACCTGGCAGCCATGTTCGTTTTCATTACGTGGTGTGATGAATTCAATAATGGGCGCTGCTTGTGAACGATTCACTTCATCCAGCACATACCACAAATAAGCAGTAAGCAATTTTCTTTTTTGATTGATGTTGTTCCAGCCTGCTTCATTTACAACATCTAATGCAGCACGATGACTTGCCAGCATAAACATGGCTGGTGTACCCAACTGCCAGCCTTCTGCACTTGCAATGGGCTTGAATCCTTTATCCATTTTAAAACGTGTGGCTTTATCATAACCCCACCATCCTGCAAAACGATTGATGTTTTCATCCTGATGATAACGTTCATGAATATAAACTGCCGCAACGGCACCTGGTCCGCTGTTGAGATATTTATAACTGCACCAGCAGGCAAAATCAACATGCCAGTCATGAAGTTGTAATTCCACGTTACCTGCTGCATGTGCCAAATCAAATCCCACTTTTGCTCCTGCCTGTTGCGCAAGCTGCGTGATGGTTTGCATGTCAAACAACTGACCGCTGTAATAATTAATACCGCCGAGTAACACCAGCGCCAGTTCATTTTTATTTTCAACAATCAATTGCAACACATCTTCATTGCGGATGGTGTGCTCACCTCCTCTCGGTTTGATTTCAATAATAGCATCCGCAGGATTATAGTTATGATGTTTTACATGTGTTTCCATCATGTACTGGTCGCTGGGGAATGCTTTTGCTTCGCACAGAATTTTATAACGCTTCCCCTGCGGTCGGTAAAAGCTCACCAGCATCAAATGCAGATTCACTGATAAATTATTCATCACACTTACTTCATGCGGCAAACAACCCACCACTGTGCTGAGTGTTGCAGTAAGTTTATCATGATAATCCATCCACGGTTCTTCGGCATAAAAAAAAGATTCAACGCCGTGTGTGGCCCAATCCTTCATGATTCGCTGAATGTATTCATGGGTTCGTTTGGGTTGCAGCCCAAGTGAATTACCAAGAAAGTAAGTTTTTTCTTTGCCACCTTCTGATGGAATAATAAACTGATTGCGAAATTGTTTCAACGGGTCATTTATATCCAGTTGTTGGGCAAAGGCAAGTGTATTTTGGAATTGCATAATTAATGTTTTGATTTATCCCATCTTTCGATAAATAGCAATAAGACAGTTGTAAGAAGAACCATGAGCAGCGCAACACTTATCCAGTCTGTTCTTCCTTCCTCAAAATAACGGATAATTCTAGCACCGTGGCTATAAAGCTGCTGAACAGTTAGCAGGATAAAAAAATAGATAAACCATCGGGGTCTTTTCCATAAACCGACTATACAAAAAAGATTGATTAAAATAAAAGCGCCATGTCTTACTGGAGAAGACTCGTCAAGTTTTACAAATACTCCCGAAATATGAAAACAAAGAGGCAAAAGACCAACAATTGCAATTGCTTTAAAGTAAACATCCAAACGGTGTACTCTATTCATTGAACAAAGTTGGATACTATTATTTGTTCTTGCGCATTGAAGTGTGCATAAATAAGCTTTATTAAATCAATTGCAGTTTCGCAACTTTAGGGTCTACTTCTACTTTATCATCTTCAAAGTTGAGTTTGATGCGCCATTTTTGAAGTGTGGCCGCACCGATAATGGCTTCTTCACTTAAATTAGGAACCACCAGGAACTCATCGCTTAACAGCACATCATGAATATAAAAATCCAGTCGAACCGCTTCTTTAATTTCAATAAAATGTCCCTCGCTTGCTGTTGCCAGCTTCCTTACTCTGCCCAAATGCACAGGTTTTTCTAATTTTTCCAAATGCTTCTCATCAATACAGGAAAGATTTGCTCCACTGTCAAAAAGTGTGTAAAGATTCTTTTCGCCTTGCGAACCTGCATATAATAAAGGAAGTTTGAGAACTGACATGTAAATTTATTTTTTCTAAAGTTACAAATAAATTATTGCAAGCCGTCAGGAGGCTTCTGATGGTTATTAAAATAAATTCGGATAATCAGAAATAATTCCATCCACTCCCATTTTCTTCAACCGCTCAATTTCTTCCTTGGTATTCACTGTCCACGGTATGACTTTTATCTTCCGTTCATGACAATACGTTATCAATTCCTCATTCACCAAAGAATAATGCGGACTGTAAATGGTTGGTTGAAAGCCCAGGGCTTCCATTTGCTTTTCTATACCACGCTTGTCAAAATCTTCAATGAGCATGGCTGTTTTGATGTTGGGATATTTTTGATGCAGGTATTGCAGTGTGCGAAAATCAAATGACTGAATAATAACAAACTCCTCCAACTCTTTTTCTTTTATTACGCCCAATAGCAATTCAACAAACTCATCAGGTTTGGGATGAAATACACCGTCTGTTGGCGGCAACGATTTTGTTTCGATGTTAAAATAAGGAAAAGGGCGTTTTGTCATGGTCATGTACTGACGCACACTGTCAATCACATCACTTAACAAGGGTTTATGTGCAGCTATCTTTTTCTGCTGCGGGAAACGTGGATGCGGTTTCAGACCCACATCATATTTCTGCGTTTCTTCATACGTCATTTGATAAATATTCAAACTGCGTTCTTCTTTTTCATTTACAAATGAACCATCAGGCCTGGTGGTAATTTCATGATTAAAAAAAGGTTCATGCGATAACACTACTTTTTTATCCTTTGTAATCACCGCATCCATTTCCAACGTAGTTACGCCCAATTGCAAAGCGTTGAGCATAGCAGAAATGGTATTCTCTGGCATTAAGCCACGGCAACCACGATGGCCCTGTTTGTCAAAAGTATTTTGCATGGCTACTGAATTATAAGCATAATCCAAAGGATTGAGCCAAATTGTTCCGGCAGGTTTGCCTGAACGGCAAAACGAAAATATAATTACAATAAGTGCTGGCAGAATGCTTTTCATAGATATTCTTTACATTTTATCATAAACATCTCTTCTATGCCCAATTTCTCTTACATCAACAAGCAAAATAAGAACAGCAACAATTGCTTTTGTAACACTATTCGGAAGTCTTGACAGGCTTTTTTCTGCTGTCCTGGTTAATACAACATTGTACCTGTTCATTTCAACTTACCTTTCTTTTTCAGATTACTGATAACTTTTGAAAGAGGCACCCGTTCTTCGTCTTTTCCTGATTCAGCAGGAATTCCATCGAGTAAATCCTCTATTTCATCATCATAGCTTTCTAAAACTTTTAAGTCAATCTGAACTGCTACCTTTTTGTTTTGTTCATCGGTAAGATATGTAACACCTTTCATGCTAAGAATTTTTATACTTAAAGTTACGTATTATAATGGCATCATTTATCAAATACTTTATGTTTTCTTTGTTCCATCAGGTCAGCAATTTCTTCCGAACCTGCACCCTGTTTCTTAAATTTGTCAACAATATTATCATAACTTTTCTCATCCCTGTTCTGGCTGAGTTTAAACACATGATTCAACTCCTTTACTTCCACTTCAAATGCAATGATGGCTTTCATATTGCTCTGTACATATTCATCGCTCATCTTTTCCACTAACGATGGCGAATGCGGATTGTTTTCAAAATGATGTATTGTTCGTTTTAGCGCTTCATATAATTCTTCATCACTTAAAAAACGTAAAAGGCCTTTTGCATGCACACTCATATAGTTCCATGTACTTGCCTGTGCTTTGTTTTCGTACCAGCTTGCACTTACATAGGCATGTGCCCCTGTGAACACAACCAATGCATTCGGGTTTTGTTCAAACGCATTGTGATGGTCGGTTTTACGTTGTATGTGCCCGGTTAAAAAAAAATGTCCGTTTCGTTCATCAATAAATACAGGAACTTGTGTGGCAACAGGCTTGTTTGCTGCATCCACTCCAATGAGCATTGCAAACGGATGTTGCTTTACAAACTCTATCACCAACTGTTCATCAGGCTCTTTGAAATGAGGAAGATTGTACATGGTGTAAAGATAGGCCAAAGCCCCCATCCGACTTCCCCCAAAGGGGGAAGCCACAGGGCACAGCCCATGCTATTCAAGCTTGCTTTTTAAAATGAAATGAACTCATTAAAAAGGGTCCCAAACAAAACTCTTTTATTACATTCGTTTGCATTATAATCATCAATACATGAAATCAATTCTCAGCTTTTCATTTCTTCTTTTGGCATTCAGTAGCCTTGCACAGGATTCATCACAATACACCATTTATTACAGCAACCGCAATGCAGGTTTTATTAAAATCAACCGCCAGCCAAATGGTGTGAATACCATTCATTATACATACAACGACCGTGGACGTGGGCCCGACCAATTCTTTACCGTTGTCACCAATCAGCAAAAAGGAATTGAACGTTTTGAGCAAAAAGGCGTGGGCTATATGAAAGATAGTGTGTCTGTGTTCATTTATAAAAAAGATTCTTTATACTATAATGTAAAAGGTAAGGACACAGTAAAAACCAATTTTAAAAATTTAAGTCTTTACAACTTCGGCAGAAGTGGTCTCTATGAATTTTTCTGCCCAATAGTTACTGACACCGTCACGCATGGTTCACAGTCATATGTGTTTGAAAAAATTCTCGAACGCAGTTTCATATGGAATAACAAAATGGTGAAAGGTACTCTTTACAATTACCGTTCTGTTAATTCTAAAACATTGGGGTTGGTATGGCTCAATCAAAAGAATCAACTGCTGGCCGAAGTAAGCCCATGGAACGATATCATCGAAAACGGAAAAGAAAGTCTGCGGCCTGAGCTGCGCCGCATCAACGATAGTGTAAGTAACAACCGCCTGGAACAGCAATCAGCAGAACTGCTTAAAAAATCATTCAACAAAGCAGCGCTCTTCAACTGCAATTATGTAGATGTTGAAAAAGGAACACTCATCAGCAATAAAACCATTTTCATCAGCAATGGCAAGATTGAAAAAATTACAGATACATCCGTCAGCATTCCTGCAGATTACAAACGCATTAATGCTACCAACAAAACAGTGATGCCCGGCCTGTGGGATATGCATGCGCATACATTCCCCGGCGAAGGCACCAGCTATTTAGCAAATGGTATTACTTCCATCCGTGATTTGGGAAACAACCTGCAGTTGCCCGAAGTAAAACAAAAATCTGCCGAAGGAAAATTATTGCATCCACGTATGGCATGGATGTGCGGCTTTATAGATTTTAATGATGATATGGCAGGGCCCTGCGGTGTGTTTATCAACAATGTGCAGGAAGGTATTGAAGCTGTACGTATGTATAAAAAAATGGGTTACCGCTCTGTAAAATTATACAGCAGCATGAAACCCGAATATGTAAAACCCATTGCAGCAGAAGCACACAAACTCGGCTTGCTGGTACACGGGCACGTACCTGCACATATGACGGCTGCTGAAGCTATACGTGATGGTTATGATGAGGTAAATCATTTAAACATGCTGGTGCTGGGTTATTTTGGCAAAGAAGTGGACACAAGAACCAGAGTGCGTTTAACACTCATGAAAGAACGTGCTTTTGAAGCATCGCCCAACGGTGCTTATGCCAATGAACTGATTACACTTATGCAGCAAAAAAACATTGTGCTGGACCCAACAAGTGTATTGTACGGACCCTATCAGCAAAAAACAAACATGAGCAAGAAAGACAGTATTGAAAAACAATGTACAGATACGTTGTTTGCGTGGTTAAAAGTTTTACATCAAAAAGGAATTCGTTTTGTACCGGGCACAGATAATGCCGGCGGCACCGGCATTGTAAATGAACTAAAAAATTATGCGATGATTGGCATGAGCAATGCGGATGTGCTGCGAAGTGGTACGTTGTGGTGTGCACAATATGCAGGTCTTGATAAAGAACTGGGCTCTGTTGCAGAAGGCAAGGTTGCCGATTTAATTATTGTAAGTGGTAATCCTTTGGAACGTATTGCTGTTTTAGATAATATTCAAATGGTGATTACCAATGGAAGATTGTTTTATACCAAAGATTTAAAACCAAGCGGCGGTGGTAATGAAGCATTGCACCAGGATTAGGAAATGAAATTAGTAAACGCAGGAACGCAGATAACAAAAGAAAAATCCCGCTCCAACCGGAACGGGATTTTGTATTTTAGCCATCAGCTTATACTTCTTAATACCCCATACCACCCATATCAGGTGCGCCATGGCTGTGTGGTTCTTCTTTCTTTGGCTTGTCTGCAATTACACATTCTGTAGTTAACAGCATACCTGCAATTGAAGCTGCATTTTCCAATGCCACACGGCTCACTTTAGTAGGATCAATAACACCTGCTTTAAAAAGATTTTCATACACTTCAGTGCGTGCATTGAAACCAAAATCGCCTTTACCTTCTTTAATTTTTTGAACTACAATAGAACCATCAATCCCTGCATTAGCAGTTAAGGTACGGATGGGTTCTTCCAAAGCACGACGGACAATTTGCATACCAGTTTGCTCATCTTCAATTTGCCCACGCACTTTTGCTTCCAGGGCATCAATTGCACGGATGTATGCAACACCACCACCGGGAACAATTCCTTCTTCCACAGCTGCACGTGTGGCATGTAATGCATCATCCACACGGTCTTTCTTTTCCTTCATTTCCATTTCAGTAGCAGCGCCCACATACAATACTGCAACACCACCGCTTAACTTAGCCAAACGCTCCTGCAATTTTTCTTTATCGTATTCGCTGGTTGTATTTTCAACCTGTGCTTTAATTTGATTTACACGGGCAACAATATCCGTTTTCTTGCCTTTACCACCTACAACAGTTGTGTTGTCTTTATCAATAGTTACCGAAGATGCCTGGCCGAGGTAAGTTAAATCAGCATTCTCGAGTTTGTAACCTTGCTCTTCGCTGATAACGGTTCCTGCAGTGAGGATGGCAATATCAGTCAACATTTCTTTTCTGCGGTCGCCAAAGCCGGGAGCTTTTACAGCAGCCACTTTCAATGTACCACGGAGTTTGTTTACAACCAGTGTAGCCAGTGCTTCACCTTCAAGGTCTTCAGCAATGATCAATAACGGACGTCCGCTTTGAGCTACTTTCTCCAGAATGTGGAGGATATCTTTCATTGCAGATATCTTCTTGTCATAAATGAGGATGTAAGGGTTCTGCAATTCAGCTTCCATTTTTTCGCTGTTGGTAACAAAGTAAGGGCTGATGTAACCACGATCGAACTGCATACCTTCCACTACATCAACTGTAGTATCAGTGCCTTTTGCTTCTTCAACAGTAATCACACCTTCTTTACCCACTTTACCAAAAGCCTCAGCAATGAGTTTACCGATGGTTTCATCATTGTTTGCAGAAATAGTAGCCACCTGCTGAATTTTTTTGCTGTCATTTCCAACAGTTTGGCTTTGGCCCTTTAAGTTTTCAACTACCAGTGAAACAGCTTTATCAATACCCCGTTTTAAATCCATCGGGTTGGCGCCTGCCGCCACCATCTTCAACCCTTCGCTGATGATGCTTTGTGCAAGCACAGTAGCAGTTGTAGTACCATCACCCGCAATATCCGCAGTTTTTGATGCTACTTCTTTTACCATTTGAGCGCCCATATTTTCAATAGGATCTTCCAGTTCAATTTCTTTTGCTACAGTTACACCATCTTTGGTTACAGAAGGTGCACCAAATTTTTTCTCCAGTACCACATTGCGGCCTTTAGGACCGAGGGTTACTTTAACAGCGTTGGCCAGGATGTCAACACCTTTCTTCATTTTATTTCTTGCTTCAATATCGAAGAAGATTTGCTTTGCCATAAAAACGAGTTTTAATTTTTTTGTTTTAATTTTTTTGTTACCGGCTTAATAGCTTCTGTTTAGCTTTTGTTGCGTCGCACTCTTGTACTGCTTTATTTCTATTGAGCAAACCACAAACAGCAAACTCCAGTATTACACTAAGGGGAGGGGGTTTAAACAATAGCCAGAATATCACTCTCTCTCATTATCAAAAGGTCATCCCCTTCAATAGATATTTCAGTGCCTGCATATTTTCCGTAAAGAACAGTATCGCCAACTTTTACGGTTACAGGTTCATCTTTTTTACCGGGGCCTGCAGCCACTACTGTACCACGCTGGGGTTTTTCTTTTGCTGTGTCGGGGATGATGATACCACCAGCTGTTTTTTCTTCAGCGGGGGCAGGCTTCACAATTACCCTGTCATGTAAGGGGGTAACACTAACCTTCTTTGCCATAGTTATACTTTTTTTGTTTTGAAATGTTTAAAATTTCCGGTGTAGCCCGGAACTCCGCCCCAGATTGGTTAAGGCGGGCAGCGAAGGTAAGCGAATACAGTGCCGATGTATCAGAACAGGAAAAAATTTCAGGAATCAATCAAAACAAGCAGCTCTTAAACACAAACTGGCAGAGTACCCGTCTGCCAGTTTTGCCAAAATTTCATCTTGAAAATCAGAGCGTATTGTAATAGCTGATGGCTGCTGCCCAGCCCTGTTCAGTTTTTGCGGAGAGGTTGTTCTGCTCCATATAAGTACTTACCTGCGCCCATTTATCTTTTAAAACCTCTTCAAGGCTTTTTCTGTTCAGGGAAACAGATTTGAGATTATTATCCCTGATAATGTAAAATGTAAGTCTTTCTTCAAATTGCTGATTTTTAACAGTATTATAAGCAGCCACTTCTACCACCTCTTTTTTGCAATGTTTGTAAAAATTAAGATTACCTTTTACCAGTTCCTGCACAAAAACAGGTGGTAATAAATTATGAATAAATTTTGATTTAATAAATTTAGCAGTCGTAAAAGAAGCCCCTTTATTGATTTGCAATTGAAATTCTTTAACCTGTTCAGTAAACAGGTACATAGAATCATTGATGTTAAAAACCAGTTCTGATGAATACAAATTAAATTTCCACTGGAAATTATTGTACTCCTTCCCGCTTTCTGTTGTTATAATTCCAATGCTCCAGCTATCAGTAAAAAAGGGGCTGCCCTGTATGGATGTGGTAATAGTGTAATAAGGCTTACTCGTAGAGCCATCGCCAATAAACTGTGCTTTTGTGTCTGAGATAAGCAGGAACAAAGTAATTATAAAAAAGAGTTGTTTCATAATAGAGAAGTTTTGTTTGAAAAAAATTCGGGTCAAAAATAAATCTTACCGTTTAAGAAGAAACAAATAAAACAGTTGTTCAAATCAAATTAACAATCATTTTTAAATTCAAAGTCCTATACAGATGCATGCTGCAAAAGAAACACCGGTTTATTCAAGATAGTTTTAAAGCGCTTTTCTTTATAACGAAAGTGAAGGGTAATTTCATTTAAAATCGTTGTATGTTTTTGGTCTTTTATTTTTTGAAACTGCAATTGATACAATACATCACCTTCCGCTGCAGTAATCAGTTCTTTTTTACCCGTTACTGCGTTGATGCCCGCTTCGTATCTATTACTACTGATGATCTGGCTTGTTACTTTATAAACCTGCCCGTTTACAACAGCAGAGTCCCACTGCAAATCATTTCGTTTTGACCGGATGTACACAATCACAACGGTATCATTTTTCAAAACCCCCTCGTCATTTTCTGAAGCCTTTACTGTGCCCGGTATTATTTCAAGAGCATAGCATGCTTTACTATGTATTATTTTTTTTTCTGTAATACAAGATGACACCAGCAGAACTGGTGTCATCACTGAAAAAAAGAGTTTGAAAAAAAATGAATTGTCTTTCATTACTGCTTAATAATTTTAAAGGTTTTTACCTGGTCACCTGCATTTACACGCAAGAGATAAGAGCCATTTGCAATTTTTGCATCAAGCGGCAAGCCGGTATTGCCTGTTGCTTTTCCAAGATTCCATGACTTAATAGTTTGCCCTGAAACAGTGAAGAGCGTGGCTGTTATATTTACCCGCCGCTCATTGTCAATTTTTAAATTAATAACATTCTGCACAGGGTTTTGCAAAAGACGAACAAGGTTACCCATTCGGTTGCCTGCATCAGTTACACTGGTTGCAAATCCTTCCGTGAGGAAAAATTTACCACTGCCTGATACTGTTGCAGTATACAAATACCCTGAACCATAGGCAGTAAATGTTGCCGGGAAAATAAAGGTATTGGTTGAATTGGCTCCTGCAGTAGTAGCAGCAGTTGTTCTGGCAATATTTAATGCTCCGGGTGTTTTACCTCCAAGTTCTGCAAGTGTATAATACAAGCCGATGGTATAAGTAGCGGTTGGATTTGTGCTCACCTGCACATCAAACACTTTTTGTGAACGCTGACCGGCAAAATAGTTTTGCCATGTGTTACCAGCTTCAAAAATGCTGAATGTTACACAGCCCAAATTGGCAGTAGCCGCATTTATACTCGCTATAATATTTGTTGTACCCTGCGAGTTAAAGAAATAGCTGCCATTTCCTCCAACAAAGCTGGTAGATGTGCGGTTAAGAACAGTTTCAATAAAATTACCAACTATGGTATTTAGAATAATATCCGGCCTTACAAAGGTGCCCCCTACATTACTAAATAATCCGGTAGTGATATCACAACCAGCCGGAGGTCCGGTTTGGGTACGGCCCCACAAACTCTTCTGATCGGCAGTGATGTTAGACGATACATTGTCATCTGCTGTTCCAATTGAATTATCATAACATATTTCAACAAGGAGATTACTAACACCATCCCAATTAAAGTTACTCACATTGAAATTTAAAGTATTAACTCCTGTTACCGTTGAGTACGAAGCATTTGAATAACAAAGAGTAGTTCCCGTTTCAAAGCCTGTTGTAAAAGTTGCAGTGGTCGTATTTTTCAATGAGATATTTAGTGATGTATATGGCTGCGTGCTTCCTTTACTTATAACATTAAATCCAATTGATGTGAGATTGCCGGGCAACACACCTGCAGCAGTAAGCTCCTGCGCAGTATAAATATACTGGCTGCGGGCTTTTGCAAAACTTCCCCGGAATGGCTGAATATAACCACCAAAATCGCCTGAACCTGTCGTAGCAAAACCAGGGGCTGGGGCAACAGGCGTAAAATCATTATCAGCTATGTTTACAGTATAGCTGAGGCTGCTTGGTGCCGCAACTGCATTGGTTCCACCGGCAATTGTATAAGTAAGTGTAAATGATTCACCCAATTCTCTTTCAACATCATCATAAATTCTGATTGTAACGGGCCTGGGAACATTAGTGCCATTGGTAAAAGTTAACTGTTTTGATGGTGAAGAGAAATTACCATTGGTAGTAATATCAAAATCAATGCCTTCAGTAGCTGTATTCCCACCCGCTATAGCAAGTGTAACATTTGCATCTCCATCGGGAGCGGCATCTATTAACATGTTCAATGTATAGTCTCTGTAACTGCGGCAGCCAACAGTAGTGTTTGCTGTTTCAGTATATGAACGGCTGTAATTATAAGCTGAGCCAAAGCGAACATAAGGTGCGGCAGGCGGAACCTGTGTGGTAAAAAAACCACGGCCATGTGTTGCGGCCAATATGGTACCATCACTATTACGGTATTGCAGCATATTTGTTTTTACAGAAGGAAAACTTCCGTTTTGCACCCAAACAGTTGAGGCACCATTTAAGTTATCAGTTTCAAAAATGCCCATCTCTGTAGCTATGATGGCTTTTGTATTGTCTTCAGGGTAAAACATAGCCCAGCGAACAGGAATATCCGGGAGGTTGCCACTCACATTGATCCAGCTTGTACCCGCATTGGCAGTAACCCAAACTTTTTGCAAACCATAGTTACTGTAGGTGGCTATTAAAAAATTATCATTGGTTCCGGTATTAATTGAGGATACAATATTACCGTTAACCTGGGGCATTGATGCCCCTGTAATATTCGTAACCGATGGTAACCCGGTATTGGCATTGTCAACTCTTAAAATTGCACCGCCTGCAGATCCCATAAACACCCGATTGGATGTGAAAGGCGACACTTTAAAACTCCGTATGGAATTGGCAGTAGCTCCTGCTATAGAAATTACAGTAAACGTATTTCCGCTTTGAGGATTTTCCCATAATGTATATGTTCCCGGGCTGCCACTGCAATACATACGATTATTCATATCATCATATTCAGTTGGATTGATAAACTGACCAACCGTTGGAGTCTGATTTACTGAAACCCAGCTTACTCCATTATCTGTACTTCTTCTGTAATTGCTGTTTGTAGTTGCAGAAAACTGAAACTGGGGTTCATCCTGATCAATATGTGTAAAACCACCATCGCCACCATGCACTTCAATGCTTCCTGTAATGGGGCCAGATGAGGTGAGTGAATGAGAACCGTTATCCTGTGCGCCGCCTAAGTAATAATTTAATGAAGGGTGCAATGCGCAGGAATAGAACTGAAGGGTTCTGATGCCTATATTCCTGTCAGTATAACTAACACCATTGTTATTACTGTAAAAAATTCCACCATCAGTTGCAACCAGCACATAATTCGGTGTCCAAAAAACACCATGATGATCGGCATGTACGTAATTAAAGCTACCCTGAGATGGTACATGTACCCATCTTGTAATTTGAGTCCAGGTATTCCCTCCATCTGTTGTTCTGTAAAAATTTAAACCACCTGCAATAACCACATTGGGGTTTGAAGGATCAATTCCAATAGCAAGATTGAACCAGGCCTGCCCCTGGTTAATTGTGGGTTCAGCAGCAGGACTTGGCGGTGTTGTGAGCGTTGGAACCCAGTTATCACCGCCATCTGTTGATTTATAAATTTGAGCAGTGCGTGCATTAGCATCTTCTGGCAACGCATACAATGTATTTCCTGCAACTGCAATTTCGCAATTGGCCGCTAAGCCCGGGATTGGTGTTAAGGGGGCATTCCAGGTAGCTTGATCAACAGTTGATGGATTGTCAGTATAGTAAGAACCGGCTTCTCCTGTTCCACTGAGCGTTACATGCAAACGGCCTGTGCTGCTGAGTTTAATATCAGTAATTCTGGTGCTGTTATTTACATTGGCAGGCGTAATATTGACCCAACTGATTCCGCTGTTAACAGAGCGTTGTAACCCAAAGTTATTAGCACCATTGGTACCAACATATACATTACCTGCTGCGTCACATACAATTTTTGAAACATTCCAAAAGTTGATGGTGTTGGCAAGAAGGTTCCAGGTTGCACCGCCATTGGTACTTTGCCAAATCCCTCCTCCCCGTACAGCATCAAAATTGCCATTACGTTCACCGGTAGCAAAGTACATGATGTTTTTATTTACTGGGTTCTGGCAAATACTGGTAATAGCAAGGTTGCCGAAAAAGTCATTCACCAAGGTCCAACTGGCAGGGCTTGCAGTAATATCGTTTGTTTTCCATAATCCGCCGCTTACACTGGCAGCCCAAACTGTTTTGCCGGTGGCATCATTTAAATCAATATGTATAGCACGCATACGGCCACTTACTGCCGGAATACCCGGTCCCGGTCCACGAATATTTCCGTTACTCGGCCCTATTGTGTTTGTATTGGGGCCACGCTCCACCCATGTAAGGGCTGACGTGCGGGCAGCATAGCGGCCTGCACGTCGTTCCATGTAAATATCATTGTAAGCTTTTACCAGCCTGAAGGCAGGCACATAACCCAGTTTTGGGTCACGTGTCATTTCAAAATCCATTTCCATGGCTTCTTTTATACCATCCTCATTTTCAGCCTCTTCTGTTTCATATAACAATTCAGCTTCAGTTTTTTTCTCTTTATGCTCTGCACATTGAGCGAAAAAAAGTAAGCTTGTAAGCGCAATGGCTCCAATAAAAAAATTTCTCATAGCTTTTGATTGTTATTTTCAATTAAGGAAATTAAAACATAAAAATAGAGAAAAAGGTTTGCTTATATTTGCCGTTCTTTAAAAAAGTTCTTTACGAAATGATTAGCAGAAGAAATATCCGGGTAAAAGTAATGCAAACCCTATACAGCACTATCAGCTCTGATGGCACCATTACCCGTGAACAGGCGCTCCGCACATTAGAACAGCACCTGGACCAGAGCAGGCAGCTTTTTGTTTTCCTTATTTATTTTGTAACAGAAGTGGCACGTTATGCCGAAACTGACAGCCGCCAGCGGGCTTCCAAACATTTGCCTACCACGGGCGATCTAAATGTAAATACCAAGATATCCGGGAATGAATTATTGTGGCGCATCCTGGAATATCCGTCTTATCAATTAGCGGTAAAAGAATTAAAACCCGAACTGCTAATCAATACAGAATGGGTTCGGAAATTATATACAGATCTTGCAGAAAGTAACGTGTATAAAGACTATATCAAAACCGCCTCAAGAGACAAGAAAGAAGAGAAAAGCATCATTGAATTTATTTTCACAGACCTTATGCTGCCCAACGAAGAATTCATCAGCTATGTGGAAGATTTGTATGTACACTGGGATGATGACAGTGAAATGATGAACCTGCTGATGCTCAACTTCTTTAACAAGCCTCACACCAATAACTTTCAGCATTTTGTGGGAGATGAAAAAATGAAATATGCCAGAGACCTTTTGCTGGCAGTAATTGACAAGGAAGAAATGTGTAATGGTTATATCAAAAGCAAACTTCAAAACTGGGACCCTGAACGAACAGCACAACTGGACATGATCCTGATGCGAATGGGTATTTGTGAGTTCCTGTATTTTGAAACCATCCCCCCCAAAGTAACTATTAATGAATATATTGACCTGGCAAAAGAATACAGCACACCTCAGAGCGGCCATTTTGTAAACGGTATTTTAGACAGCATCCATAAAGATTTCATCAGCCAGGACAAACTTCATAAAGTAATTTTTAAAAAACCGTAATGCAGTTGTTAGATAGTACATTTTCAAACTCATAAACATCAGGTATGAAAAAAATAGTTTTTGCCCTTTTAGTTTTGGCAGCAGTTGCCTGCCAGAACAATCCGAAAAATCCGAAAGAGCCGGTTGACCCTAATGCAAAAGAACGAGCTGTTAATGCGAAGATTGCTGATTCTGCTAACTGGACAACCGTTCAATGGCTTGATTCAATGCAGCAGTTTGGCAAAGTAATAGATGGCGAAAAAGTAATCATCAGTTTCCATTTCAAAAACACGGGCAGCAAACCCCTCATCATTGCATCAGTAAGCGCCAGTTGCGGATGCACAGTGCCTACCAAACCGGAAGAACCTATTGCCCCGGGGGCAGAAGGAATAATTAAAGCGGAGTTTAACAGTGCAGGCCGTGTGGGTAAGGCAGAGAAATATGTTAATGTAAGTTGCAATACGGAAAAGCAGATTTACACATTACGTTTTGAAGGTGAAGTAATTGAAAAAAGTAAACAATAAATAATGATGCATTTAATTTTATTAGCAGGCAGTCCGCAGGCAGGCGGAAATTTTCCTTTGTTGTTCCTGGGTCTAATGCTGGTGGTGTTCTGGATATTTATGATCCGCCCGCAGCAGAAAAAACAAAAAGAACAAAAAGCGTTTATTACCAATTTGCAGAAAGGTGATAAAGTTGTTACCATTGCCGGCATACACGGAACCGTAAATAAAGTAAATGACGATGGTACTTTGTCGCTTGAAATCAATCCCGGCAGTTATATTAAGATTGAGAAAAGCTCCATCAGCATGGAATGGACTGCCCAGTTGAATAAACCAGCGGCTGATAAGAAATAATAGAAGCCGATAGTAGTTAGCCGGTAGCCTGTAGTATTGTGTACTTAACTCAAGACTAATGACTACCGGCTACCGGCTTTCATAAACTATGCTTAAAATAGGGTTAACAGGAGGTATTGGCAGCGGTAAAACAACCATTGCAAAAGTATTTGAAGTGCTGGGTATACCTGTGTACTATGCTGATGATGCAGCCAAACGTTTGATGAACGAAGATGAACTGCTGAAACAACAACTCATTCAGCAATTTGGGATGGAAACGTATATTAACGGACAATTAAACCGCTCTCATCTGTCTTCCATTGTTTTCAACAATAAAGAAAAACTGGAGTTGCTGAACAGTATTGTTCATCCTGCCACCGTTACTGATGCAAGAAGCTGGTTTGAAAAACAAACAACCCCTTACGTTATTAAAGAAGCTGCATTACTATTTGAAAGCGGAACAGCAGAAGGGCTTGACAAAGTAATTGGTGTGTGGGCGCCTGAAACCATCCGGTTAAAACGTGTGATAGACAGAGACCATGTAACAGCAGATGAAGTTAAACGGCGTATGAACAACCAGATTGAAGAAACAGTAAAGATGAAGCTTTGTGATTATGTGATTCATAACAATGAGCAGGAACTGGTAACACCGCAGGTGATGCAACTGCACCGGCAGTTATTGCAACTTGCAGAGGAACAACAGCAACCATGAGTTTATTTTTTTTAATAGTAGTAGCAGCGGGGCTGCCCTTTCTTTCAGCTTTGAGTTATAAAAACATAAAGAAGCTGGAAGCAGAACAGGGGAATGTGCAACTAGCCAAAACCCCGATTTATCTGCAATCAATGGCATTGCAGTTGGTTTTACTTGCTCTTGCTTTTTTTGCATCAGGGTTTAGTGATACAAAAATTGTACTTGAAAGCAGCTTCAATGCTGTTACTATTGGCTCTGCCGCCGGTTTTTTGGTTTTGGCGCTGGGTATTGCATGGCTCTCTCAAAAATATTCCAAACAAAAAGAGGAAAGTACATTGCATCATTTACTGCCGGATACGCCTCTTGACCGGTTGATGTGGATAATTGCCTGTGTGGTAGCTGCCTTTTGTGAGGAGTATGTGTACCGAGGTTCCTTGTTTCAGATGATGCTGGCTCAAACCAACGGAATTTGGATTGCAGCAGCTGTACTCAGCTCCATTATTTTTTCATTTGGCCATGGCACACAGGGTGAGAAAGCGATTCTTCAAATCATTCCCTTTGCACTGGGTTTTCATTTTTTAGTGTACATCAGCGGTGGATTGTTATTGCCGATGATTGTACATTTTATTTATAATGTGCTGGTGGAGTTATTGTTTGGGAGAGCGATAAAAGAAAATGCCAAAGAATAAAATTCATTCACCCATAAAACAGTATTAGTCTTTACATCATCACACACTAATCATTAAAGCCAATGCCTGCCGGCTTCTGTTTTACCATCCAATCTTCTCTCCAAATTTGCCCAACCCAAAATACTGATTCAAAGGAAGATTAATACCAAGCTGGTTATAAGCCGTTGAGTTTTGAAAATAACTTCTGGCATATCTTAACTGAAGTTTTGGAAGGATGGCCCCCACCCCCAATGAAAAACCGGTGAGCCCGTTGGGCACATTGGTGATGCGTAATTCTGAACGGCGCAGATAATTATAACCCACTGTTACCTCTACCCTTTGCCCGATTAATAATTGTGTTGAAAAAATAAAATGCTGAAACAATTTTTCAAATGTAAATTTTCCTGCAGCAGGGTTTCGGAAACCGTTATTATTATTAAACGTGGTATCATTATACAAAATATCAAACTGATTTAAATGATGTGCTGTAAGTGAAAACCGGATGGGAGCTTTTTCCAACTGCTTAAAAATTCCAAAAACCACATCAAAAGGAAGTTCTTCTGGTACGTTAGGATTATATCGTTTGATTTGCCCTCCCATATTCATCGCCACCAATCCAATCTGAACGAGTTTTGCACTGTCTTTGTACAACACACCCACATCGGCCGCAACAGCATTGGAACGGAACTGGCCGTAATTGGAGGAGATATATTTTGCACTGATGCCATAATTCCATTTTTCAAGATACCTGCGGCTGGCACTTATCTGTACCACAAAATCTCTGGGTCTTAAAGCGCCCAGTATGTTTCCTGCTGCATCTGTTTGAGTGATGTTGCCGTAGTTAAAATAAAAAACAGAAGCGGCGAAATTCGTTTTAAGATGTTTGTTTCTGTAAGCCATCATCCAGTGATAATTTTTAACCCCATCATACAGGCTGTTGAAATTGGCCACCATTTGTGCATGCATGGATGAATCCAGTTGTGCCGGGTTTTGAAACGCCAGTGATAAATCGTTTGACTGATGAGCCACATTCAACCCGCCAAGAGCTGCCAGTTGTGGTGATGCCGGGAACCTTAAAAAATTGTACGCATTGCTGCCACCCAGTGTTTGACCCAATAGCTGGCTGCTGCAAAGTATAATTAATATATTCAGAAATATGCGGCGCATCCTTATTAATGAGCCTGTAAATTAAGGATTCAAACCGAGGAATAGTGGCAAAAAATTCCCCCGTGGAAACGGGGGAAGCTCTTTAACCCTTAAAACAACCAACATGAAAATAGTTAGTTGAGATAATAACATCGAAGTAAAATAAATGTTCTAAGAAAAAACAACTTTTTTTAAAATATAGCGGCTGGTTGTAAATCTGGTGTAAAAGCATTACACTAAAGCCAGTTCTAAAACCTGTTGTAATGTTTTTACAAAATGAAATTTCAATCCCTTAATGTATTGTGCATTAATCTCCTGCACATCTTTTTCATTTTGCCAGCATATGATTACTTCTTTAATACCTGCCCGTTTTGCAGCAAGCACTTTTTCTTTAATGCCGCCAACGGGGAGTACTTGACCACGCAGCGTAATCTCACCCGTCATGGCTAAAAATGGTTTTACACGCCTGCCCGTAAATGAGCTTGCTATTGCTGTGAGCATAGTAATACCGGCACTGGGCCCATCTTTAGGCACAGCCCCTTCCGGTACATGCAGATGGATATTTTTCTTTTGAAAATCATCCGCATCAATGCCTGCTTTTTTTGCGTTGGCCTGCAGATAACTCAGTGCTGTGGAAGCGCTTTCTTTCATTACATTCCCCAAATTGCCGGTGAGGCGTAATTCACCTTTCCCTTCGGATAAACTGGTTTCAATAAATAAAATATCTCCGCCAACTGCTGTCCATGCAAGCCCTACTGCTACTCCGGGCATATTGGCTGTTTTATACAACTCGTTGCTGTAACGGGGCTTACCCAAAATCTTTTCAATATCATTTGCGGTGATGGTGGGTTTTAGTTTATCATATAATGCAAATTGCTTGGCCTGGGAACGCATAACAGACGCCAGCATGCGATCCAGTTCCCTTACACCACTTTCCCGGGTATAATCTTCAATAATTTTACGAAGCACCGTATCACTGATTTTAAAATTAAGTTTGTTTAAACCATGTGCTTCTTTTTGCTTGGGAACAAGATAATTTTTAGCAATCTCAATTTTTTCTTCTACGGCATAACCGCTTAAATCAATAATCTCCAAACGGTCACGCAATGCAGGCTGAATGGATGCCAAACTGTTGGCAGTAGCAATAAACAACACCTTGCTCAAATCATACTCCAGTTCCAGGTAATTATCATAGAATGTGTGATTCTGTTCCGGATCTAATAATTCCAGTAAAGAGCTGGAAGGATCACCCCGAAAATCATTTCCAATTTTATCAATTTCATCCAGGATCATTACCGGGTTGGATGTTTTTACTTTGCGGAGCGATTGCATAATACGGCCCGGCATAGCGCCGATATAGGTTTTACGATGACCACGTATTTCACTTTCATCATGCAAACCACCGAGACTAATGCGTACATATTTTCTGCCCAAAGCAGCAGCAATACTTTTTCCCAAACTTGTTTTGCCAATACCCGGAGGACCCAGCAAACAAAGGATGGGGCTTTTCATATCTCCTTTTAATTTCAGTACTGCTAAGTATTCCAGTATGCGTTCTTTTACTTTATGAATACCATAATGATCATGATCCAGAATTTTCCGGGCTTTCTTTAAATCATAATTATCATTAGTGTACTGGTTCCAGGGCAAATCCAGCAGGAGATCCAAATGATTGTATGCAACTGAATAATCTGGTGTTGATGGATGCATCCGCTCCAGTTTTTCAATTCCTTTTTTAAACAGCTCTTTTGCTGCATCGCTCCATTGTTTGGTCTCCGCTTTCTTTTTCATTTCCTGCAGCTCAAGATCATTACTGTCGCCACCCAGCTCTTCTTTAATACTTTTCATTTGCTGGTGAAGAAAGTATTCCCGCTGCTGTTTATCCAGTTCTGTTCTGGTTTTATTGGTTACCTGGTTTTTTAATTCAGCAAACTGTAGTTCTTTTTGAAGCAGGGTTAACAGCAACTCAGCCCGCTCTTTGATGTTGATGGTTTCCAGCAGTTTTTGTTTTTCAACAATATCAGCATTGAGGTTATTGCTTACAAAATGAATGAGAAAAGAGGGGTTCTCAATATTTTTTAAGATGATGGCTGCTTCGCTGGGAATATTGGGTGAAAGCTGAATGATTTGTGATGCAAGGTCTTTGATGGAGCCTGCCTGTGCCTGGAAATTTTCATCCTCCGGCGTTGTTTCTTCTTTCAGTATTTCAATGGTGGCTTTAAAAAAAGGCTCTTCTGAAATGATGGAAGTAATCTTCATCCGTTTCATACCCTGAATGATAACAGTGGTACCACCATCAGGCATTTTTATGAGCTTTACAATTTTAGCAATGGTGCCAATATCTTCCAGGTCATTAACATCCGGGTCTTCCACATTACTGTCCTTCTGTGCTACTACACCAATCAGTTTATTGTCTTTATATGCTTCGTTTACAGCCTGGATACTTTTATCCCTGCCCACGGTAATTGGCAACACTACTCCGGGGAATAAAACAGTATTTCGTAATGGTAATAATGCGAGTGTGTTAATTTTAGAAAGGTCTTCATCACTTTCCGCCTCCGCTTCATTTAATGGAATGATGGGTAAAAAATCAACATCTTCATCCGGCGTCCTCAAAAACAAATTCTTATTCATCTGTAAATATTTGGTCAAATTGACAGATAAGCCCCATCAAAGGGGCTTTCTGAATGATTTACTGTAGGGGTCAAGATTGATGCCATGCAGGCTTTAACTGCTATTATTTCATAACAGCCTGTATGGGCTTGCCCACACATCCGCTGGGCATTTGAATCTGAAGCAGGGCTGCTAATGTTGCTGCTATATCTGTCATGTACACTTCGTCTGTACTGCGCCCCGCTTTAATATTCCATCCATACCATACCAATGGAATATGACTGTCATACGGATTCCATAAACCATGTGTGGTTCCTGTTTTACCACCGTCAATCCATCCGGGTGCAAACATCATTTGTACATCACCGCTGCGTTTGGGGTGCCATCCGTTGGCAATACGTTCTTTTGCCACGGCATTCATAGGTTGTTCCATTAATTCATCAATGGCGAACACCCGGTCTATCCCCTGAATTTTTGAAGCGAACCTGATCACATCTTCCATAATATCTTCTTTATCCAGATGAGCAGAATCAATAATGGCATGGTTCAAACTGATTTGATAGTTGTAAGCACTCAGCGCCAAATTGTTATTCTTATATTTTTCGGCAAGCAGTTTATTCAGATCGCTCACCAATTTATTATCATCCACAGCGCCGCCGGGTAATTTATTTTCATTGGCAAAACCGGGCACATGTGCCACACCATGATCAGCCGTTAAAAATGTTAAGTACTGACCTTTACCAACTGTTTTATCCAGGTAATCAAACAACTCACCCAAATCTTTATCCAATCTTAAATACGTATCTTCTGTTTCAATACTGTTGGGGCCAAATGCATGACCCACATAATCTGTACTTGAAAAACTTACCGCTAAAAAATCAGTAACCGAATCTTTCCCCATTTCTTCATTGATGATGGCATCTTTTGCCATAAGCATTGTTAATGTATTACCAAAGGGGGTACTGGCAATAGTTCCGTAATTTTTTCCGGCAAATCGTTTTAAATCATAAGGAAATCCTTTTTGCTCATTACCAAATGGTTTGGCTTCAAATTCATTTTCATCTTTTGCACTTTGTACATACGATGCTATAGGATACATTGTATTCCAACCCATATTATAAAAAACATCTGCTTGTTTTTTGGCGTTGAAATCTTTAACCCACTGCGGCAAATCATTCATGTAGTAAGTGGATGTGATCCAGTCGCCAGTCTTAGTATCATACCAGTAAGCAGCATTGGCGCTGTGGCCGGCTGGTAAAATTCCTCCACGGTCTTTAATAGCCACACCAATTACTTTGCTGCGAAAATTCGTAGCCAGTTTCAATTCATCACAAATAGTAGTGGTGAGCATATTGCGTGGGCTCATCTCCCCTGCACTGGAACTGCTGCCCACTGTTTTTACCGTTTTATCTTCACTGCAATAAACCGTCCTGTTTTTTTCATAATCCCACCAGGCATTACCGGTAATACCATGAATGGCAGGCACACTGCCTGTGTAAACACAAGTATGACCACATGCAGTAACTGTTGGTGCATAAGGGATAAATGTATTATCGCATGTCAATCCATCTCCCAACATCCGCTTAAATCCGCCGGTGGATGAATAGCGGTTGTAATAGCGGTACAGAAAATCCCACCGCATCTGGTCTGCCATTATACCCACAACCAGTTTGGGGCGTTCAATGCCCGATGGTTTGGATTTTGATACGGCAGCCCGCTGGCCAAAAGATGAAATACAAACAGCCATCATAAAACTCAGCAAAAAAACTTTCATATTTCTGTTTTAAGGCCTCAAAGATACCTTTTCAGGGGTCAAAAAAGACCTTAATTCTGTGTGAACAAAGCTGCACCACCAATGCCACCAGCTTGGCGCCAAACCCTTACCTTTGCGCCAATTTTAAACACTCAATAATTCACAGATATGGCAGACATTTTTGAGAAGCTGATTAAGAATTATGGCCCCCTCGGCCAGCACAGAGAAAGGGCACACGGCTATTTTGCATTCCCAAAACTTGAAGGCGAAATCAACAGCCGAATGATGTTTCGTGGTAAAGAAAAAATTGTGTGGAGCCTTAATAATTATTTAGGTCTCGCTAATCATCCTGAGATTCGTAAAGTAGATGCAGATGCAGCAAAAGAGTATGGTCTTGCATACCCCATGGGTGCACGTATGATGAGCGGCAACTCCAATTATCATGAGCAATTAGAGAGAGAACTGGCTGAATTTGAAATGAAAGAGGATGCCATTCTCATGAACTTTGGCTACCAGGGCATTATGAGCGCCATTGATGCGGTGTGCGGCAGACATGATGTAATTGTTTATGATGCTGAAAGCCATGCCTGTATTATTGATGGTTTGCGTTTGCACCCCGGTCACCGTTATGTGTTTAAGCATAACGATGTGGAAGACTGCGAAAAGCAATTGCAACGTGCAACGGCGTTGATTGAAAAACAAAAGGCCGGTGGTATATTGGTAATTACAGAAGGTGTGTTTGGTATGGCCGGCGACCAGGGCCGCCTGAAAGAAATTGCTGATTTGAAACAGAAATATGAATTCCGTTTATTGGTTGATGATGCACATGGCTTTGGTACACTTGGTAAAACAGGTGCAGGTGCAGGTGAAGAGCAGGGTTGCCAGGAAGCGATTGATTTATACTTCAGCACATTTGCCAAATCCATGGCTTCTATCGGTGCATTTTTAGCAGGCGATAAAGCGATCATTGATTTTATCCGTTATAATATCCGTTCTCAAATATTTGCCAAGAGTTTACCTATGCCCATTGTTATTGGAAATCTTAAGCGCCTTGAAATGCTGCGTACCATGCCTGAGTTGAAAGAAAAGCTCTGGAGCAATGCACGCAAACTGCAAACAGGGCTAAAAGAAAGAGGCTTTGATATTGGTAAAACTGACAGTCCTGTTACTCCCGTGTATATGAAAGGTGGTGTGGAAGAAGCAACAGCAATGGTGATGGATTTAAGAGAGAACTATAATATCTTCTGCTCTATTGTTGTGTATCCAGTAATTCCAAAAGGGCATATCATTTACCGCCTCATTCCATCTGCAGCGCATACTGATGCTGATATTGAAGAAACATTAATTGCTTTTACTGAAACAAAAGCAAAGCTGGATGCAGGCGCTTATAAAGTAGAAGCTATTCCTGATATGGCGGAAGAAACTGTAACAGGAAAACGTTTTGATTATTTGATGGACAGACCCAAAAATAAATAAGACTTAATTGTGTGTCATAAAAAGAGGCTGTTTCAAAAATTGCGTTTGAAACAGCCTCTTTTTTTATCCGTTCAAATATTTCTTTTATCGCAGGTCAATTACTTCCACACCGGGATAGTTTTTCTTATCAAATACAAACTGGGCATCAGCTACCGTTGCATTGCCATTTAATGAGCTTACTGTATAAGTATAACGGTTGCCTGTCTTCTCCATCACTTTTACACTGTAAATGGTTTTTGCAATTTTGTCCACCCACACATATACTTTAAAAAAGGGCTTGGATTTATCATAAGGGGTGAGTTCAATTTCCTGTACCGTTTTACCCCCCATTTTCTTTTCACCATTCAGCTTGTATAAAAAATCTTTATCATAAAAACTGGTAAAGAGCTTTTGCGGAGTAATGGTATTCTGCCCCGGATCAAATTTGGAAATTGTTACTTCATTGGCGCCTTTATCATAGGTCCAGATATTGCTTCCATCGCAAAAAATATCCTGTGCATTTACCAATGTAACACGGTACTTGGTACTTTTCATAAACAATGTGCCTTTTTTGGTTCCCTGAACTTTTCCTTTTGCATCTTCCGATGTAAAACTAAAGCCGGCCTGCACGCCTTTATAAGTTTTAAACTTAGCGCTCACAGCATCCAGTATCTTTTTTGCTTCAGGGTCGCTGGAGCCCATGGTTTTGTTTTGCGCAAAACTGTTAATGCTTACAATGAGTAAAAAAATGGATGTGATGGTTGATTTTAAATGATTCATCTCCTGTAATTTGTTTCTGATGTTGTGAGCGTTCTTTCCTCACAGATGCGGGCGCAAAGATAAGTGTTGCACGCCATCCAAACCCATTCTGTTCTTTACAGGATTTTAACTTATTAACCCATCATCTGCAGGTGCTGATCGAGTTCCGCCTCAGTTTTAATCAATACATCACGGGCCTTGCTTCCCTGGCTGCTGCCCACCACCCCGGCTGCTTCCAACTGATCCATTAAACGGCCGGCCCGGTTATAACCCAGTTTCATTCTTCGTTGCAATAAAGAAGTGGAGCCCACCTGGTTTTGAACAATTAAACGGGCAGCATCTTCAAACAAAGGATCCCGGTCACTCAAATCAAAATCTTTTCCTTCCATTTCTTTTTCATCCACATATTCCGGCAATAAAAATGGCTGTGCATAACCACGTTGCTTGCTGATGAACGAAACAACTTCATCCACTTCAGGCGTATCCACAAATGCGCATTGCAAACGAACCAGTTCTCCATTGTAACTGATGAGCATATCCCCTTTACCAATCAATTGTTCTGAACCGCCGGTATCAAGAATGGTGCGGCTGTCAACTTTTGAAGAAACTTTAAATGCAATACGTGCAGGAAAATTTGCTTTAATAGTACCGGTAATAATATTTACGGATGGGCGTTGTGTTGCAATGATGAGATGAATGCCAATAGCACGTGCCAGTTGTGCCAGGCGGGCAATGGGCATTTCCACTTCTTTTCCTGCAGTCATAATCAAATCGGCAAACTCATCCACAACCAGTACAATAAACGGCAGATACTGATGCCCTTTTTGCGGATTAAGTTTTCGTGCAACAAACTTATCATTGTATTCCCGGATGTTACGGCAGCCAGCTTCTTTCAGTAAATCATAACGGTTATCCATTTCAATACATAAAGCATTGAGCGTATTGATTACTTTTTTGGTATCGGTAATGATGGCATCCTCTTCTCCCGGAAGTTTCGCAAGGAAATGATGTTCAATATGACGGTATAAACTCAGTTCTACTTTCTTGGGATCCACCAGTACTAACTTTAACTGTGATGGATGTTTTTTGTAAAGCAGTGAAACCAGGATTGCATTTAAGCCTACTGATTTACCCTGGCCCGTTGCACCCGCCATGAGCAAATGCGGCATGCTGGCAAGGTCAACAATAAAATTTTCATTGTCAATTCGTTTACCAATGGCAATGGGCAATGCAAAATTGCTGTGTTGAAATTTTTCAGAGGAGAGCAGGGTTTTCATACTCACCACCGTCTTTTTTACATTGGGCACTTCAATACCAATTGTTCCTTTGCCGGGAATAGGTGCAATAATACGGATACCCAGTGCGGCCAAACTCAGTGCAATATCATCTTCCAGGTTTTTGATTCTTGAAATACGTACACCTGCTGCAGGAACAATTTCATACAGCGTAACCGTAGGGCCCACCGTTGCAGAAATTTTTTGTATTTCAATATCATAATTACGGAGTGTGCTGATGATTTGATTTTTATAATTGTCCAGTTCCGCCGGGTCCTGCATAATCCGTTCACTGCCGTGATTCTCCAGTAAATTGAGTGACGGGTACTGATAATCCTTCAAATCAAGTACAGGATCATAAGGCGGGAGATTTTCAATTACTGATTTTTCCTGAACTGTATCAGGTGTGATATCAGGTGTTGATTTTATTTCCAGCTCCGGCAAAGCATCGGCAGTTGATTTCTTTTTGGGCGCTGTTGCAGCAGGCAATTCCAAGGGTAATTCATTCTGCAACTCAACAGGATTTATTTCCCTTGGCTGAATAAGTTCAGGAAGCTTTACTTCCGGTGTTGATTCCTTTTCTGAAAGCTGAAATTGATGCAGAGGATTCGTTTTCTGCCCATCATTTATAATTAGGATGGGATTAGCAGCTTCTTTTTTAAGCTGATTGCTTTGTTGTTTGGTTTTTTCCGCTTCATCCGCAACAGTTGAACTTGTTTCTTCAACAGGAGCTGTTGTATCTGTGCCGGGTGCAATTGTTTTTTTAGCAGGCAATTGAAACACAGGGTTAAACCTCCAGATGATATAACTTAAAACGGCCAGCACCAAAACAAAACCGGTTCCTGTTTTGCCCATAAAACCTTGCAGCCAGTCGTTTGTAAATCTCCCCATACCACCACCCCATGAAAAACTCTGATTCTTAAAAAAGAAAGCAAAAAACACAGGCAATACAATCAATCCTGCCAGCAGGTATTTCAGATTACGGGAAACAGAAAATATTTTTTTGCCAAACAGCAGGTTTGCTCCCACCACAAAAAAGAAAGTGCACAATAAAAAAGCAGCAATGCCAAATGATTTATAAATAAAGAGATGTGATAACCATGCGCCAATCCTTCCTAAGAGATTCTCTACCTGCACATCATCTGTAAATAAAAAGCGGGATGCATGCTGCAGCACTTTATCCTGATCCTGCCGCCATGTAAATAAGTAAGAAGTAAAAGAGATGAAAAGTATTAATGAAAGAAGCAGAAACATAGTACCGGTGATTTTATGAGTCCGTTCATCCTTCACCAGTTGCTTTACATTGATGTTTTCTTCTTTTTCCTGTTTGAGTTGTTCGTCTTTTTTGGTTTTTCGTTTTTCCTTCATGCGCTTATTGGCTGAGAAACAAAGATAAAGAAAGGGAACCACCAAAATTCAAAACAAAATGAGCATACATAACACCGAAAAGTTTTATCTTAAACCCGCCAACCCCTGTAATAAATGACAAGATATCTGGTTCTGCTTTTTTTGTTTCTTTCCGAAACACCCCGTTTACTGGCGCATGAAGACAGTGCATTAAGTACGGTATTAACCGGCAATGTGGTTACTGTTTACGATTTGCCGGTAAATATGCATGTGTTTATTGATACCAATCAAAACACACCTCTCCAAAAACTAAGAGGCGGTATGTTTCTGCATATGGAAGATATTCCCGGCCAAAAAATTGCAAAACGTTACATGATTGACGGGTATATCTACCTGCTGTTCTGGATTGATAACGACGAAATGCGTGACAGAAATTTTTATTTCAGCGCAGGGAGTTTTGCAAAAGACACGGAACTTTTTTTACGGCACAGTACTTCAATGCCCTGGGTGGCTCATCCAAAAATTTTACCCCCCGGCAATGAACTGGCATACTGGAGATTGAATATAGAAGCCAGGAGAGAAATACAGTTACTTGTAAAAGTAAAATTCATAAAGAGTACCGTTGCCCAGCTAAAACCCGTTTTAATTGATATTAATTATTACCGTTTTTACATTAACGAAATCCATTCCAAATGGTACGGGCTGGATATAATTACTTATGTGATGGCCGGTATTATGCTCATGATGGCATTGTTTTCCCTGGCCAATTATCTTCAAAACTTCAGCCGCCAATATTTGTATTATTCTGTTTATGCATTTTGCATGGCCTTATTGCTTTTCCTTAAAGCAATTACTTACCAATTGTCCAATTCATTTACGTTCTTTTATGAAGAATACCTGGATTATGTATTGCTGATAGTGGGGTATATTTTTTATATCGGTTTTACCAGGATGTTCTTAAGCACACCCAAATTGTATCCGTTGCTGAACAGGTTATTTATAACTGCAGAAATTATCCTCGCTATTTTTCTCGGAGTGTTTTCATGGTTTTATTTTACAAATGCCCGTTTTACGTTGCTTGACAATATTGAAAATGCCAGCAAATACTTTATGATTTTCCTGGGGCTTATCTATATTGTACTGGGGCTTATACAACGCAACAAGCTCATGAATTATCTTGTTGCAGGCAATATTGCCACTTTTATTTTTTCAGGCATATCACAATTCATCATCGTATCAAGGAGTTCATTAATTCCCAGCAAAGGATTGTTCCGTCTTTCTTTATTCTATTTTGAAATAGGTATTTTCCTGGAGCTGGTGTTGTTTTTGCTGGGGCTTGTATATAAAAACAAAATAGAGCTGATCGAAAAAGTGCAGATGGAAGAGTTATTAAAACAGCAAAAAGAACGGCAGGAGTATGAAAAACAAATTGCCGTACTCAGTGCCCAGCAGGATGAACGCATACGCATCAGCGCCGATATGCATGATGAACTGGGCAGTGGTGTAACCGCCATCCGTTTACTGAGTGAAATTGCCATGCAAAAAACAAAGGAACATCCGGTGGGTGAAATTGCAAGAATTTCTAATAACGCCAATGAACTGATGAGTAAAATGAATGGTATTATCTGGAGTATGAACCCGGGTAATGATACACTCAGCAGTACCATTTCTTATATCCGGGCCAATGCATCCGAATACTTAGAGAATTTCGGTATGAAATACAATATCCATGTACCTTCTGAAATCCCGGATATGGAACTGAGCGGCGGAAAGCGGCGGAATCTTTTCCTGGTAGTAAAAGAATCGCTCAATAATATTTTAAAACATGCAAAAGCAGATGAAGTAACCATTGATATCAACTGCAATCATGAACTGGAAATAAAAGTGAGCGATAACGGAAAAGGTATTGACCCTGTAAAGTTAAATGAGTTTGGCAATGGTTTAAAAAATATGCAGCGGCGCATGGAAAGCATCGGCGGAACCTTTGCCATTGAATCCGGCAAGGGTACAACAGTAATCTTCAAATTACCTATGAGTTCTTAGACTTTGATACTGCCATAAACAAACAAATCCACCCCATAATAAAGCAAACACCTCCAAGGGGCGTAATAGCCCCCAGCCAGTTCAAATGTTCATTTCCCGCAGCCCTTGCAAAACTCAGGGTATATAATGAACCACTGAATAAAATGAGCCCGGCAATAAATAAGTTACCGGCAATTGAAATCCATTTGTTACTATAGTGCATTTGCAATAAACCTGCAACAGCCAGTGCGAGGGCATGGTAAAAATGATATTGTACACCTGTTTGATAGGTGTGTAATTGTTCCGCATTCAGCAAATTTTTTAAAGCATGTGCGCCAAAAGCGCCGAGAGCAACGGCCAGCGCTGCCAGCAGAAACGCTGTTTTAAGATTACGGTTTTTCATGTCTGAATTTTATACGGTCAAAATTTTCATTGCTGATGTATGAAACAGGCAAATGATACATGGCTTTACTGTAACAGTCAACATGGCTGTTTAATTTTTGTTCGATAAATTCTTCCAGCAAGTCATCAGATACATCTTTAATCAATGGCCTTGTTTCTTTTTCGGTTCTTAAACGCTCCGCCAGTTGGTGCGGTGTGCTTTTAAGATAGATGGTAACACCGGCTTCGTTCATCTCGTTCATATTATTAAAAAAACAGGGAGTGCCGCCTCCGCAACTGAGAATAAAATTTTCTTTTTCAAAAAAAGAACGCAGCATGTTTCTTTCTGTTTTACGAAAAGCATCTTCACCCTCCTGTTTAAAAATATCAGGAATAGTTTTACCGGTGGCTTTTTCAATTTCTGCATCCAGATCATAAACAGGAATATGGAAGGCGCCGCCCCACTGCTGAGCCCAGTACGTTTTGCCGCTGCCCATAAAACCAATGATGAAATAACGCATAGAGGCACTAAGTTAAGTAAAGAATACTTATACCATTACAGCGCTAAAACTGCCCAACCCTGTGCTATCATCTCAACAAAGATTACACCCGCTCAGCAGGAATGCTATTACCAGCAGATCCCTCCTTCGTCGGGATGACAATATGATTTTATGCTGGATTAGTATTCTTTGTAAACTAAAAAAGCATTTTATAAAAACACAAGGCATGAAAGAGGCTGTCTCAAAAGTAAAATGAAGGCTTTGAGAATCGCATAAACGAAAACTTTCTCCATCACCTTATCGAATAAAAAGAGGCTGTCTCAGACTTTTGAGACAGCCTCTTGTTATTTAATCACTCATTGAAATTAACTTCCTGCGTTTTCAGAAGCTGCATCACTGTCAAGTTTTTTCCTGAGATCAGCCAACACACCTAAATCACCGAGAGTCGTTTTTTCAACTTTACTTTGTACTTCCTTCACTGCTTTTTTGGTACGTACAACTTCAGCAGATTTTTCTTTACGTTCTGCATCTTTTTCTTCTGCTTTCACCTGTTCCCAAATACGGGTGTGGCTTAATACCACACGCTTTTCGTTACGGTCAAATTCAATCACCATAAACTGTGCTGTTTCATCAGCCACAATGGTTTTGCCATCTTCTTTATTCAAATGACGTGCAGGTGCAAATCCTTCAATACCATAAGGCAGTTGAACAATAGCGCCTTTATCATCCTTCTTAATTACATGGCCTTCATGAATACTGCCAATAGCAAAACTTTGTTCAAGCGCATTCCAGGGATCTTCTTCCAGTTGCTTATGACCAAGCTGCAGTTTGCGGTTTTCTTTATCAATGCTCAGGATCATCACTTCAATTTCCTGACCCACCTTGGTGTACTCACCCGGATGGTTGAAACGCTTGGTCCAGCTCAGGTCGCTGATGTGGATCATACCACCAATGCCGGGCTTCAGTTCTACAAACACACCATAAGGAGTAATATTCTTCACCAAGCCTTTGTGCTTGCTTTCAACAGGGAATGTTTCTTCAATTGTGCTCCATGGATCCTGGCTCATCTGCTTAATAGAAAGGCTCATCTTGCGGGCATCTTTATCAAGCGTAACAATCTTGGCTTCATGCTCATCACCCATCTTAAAGAATTCTTTTGCATTCACCGGTGTATTCGCCCAGCTAATTTCACTTACGTGAACCAAACCTTCAACACCCGGCAAAATTTCCAGGAATGCACCGTAGTCTTCAATGTTTACTACTTTACCTTTCACCGTATTGCCTTCCACAATTGTTTCAGACAATGTATCCCACGGGTGCGGCGTTAACTGCTTCAATCCAAGACTGATGCGTTTTTTCTCATCATCAAAATCAAGAACCACCACATTCAGTTTCTGATCCATCTTCAATACTTCAGAAGGATGGTTAATGCGGCCCCAGCTGATATCAGTAATGTATAATAAACCATCAACACCACCCAGGTCAAGGAACGCTCCAAAGTCAGTGATGTTCTTGATAGTGCCTTCCAGTACCTGGCCTTTTTCCAGCTTGCCCATAATAACGGCACGCTGTGCTTCAATATCGCTTTCAATAAGCGCTTTATGACTTACTACGGCGTTCTTAATATTTTCGTTAATCTTAACCACTTTAAATTCCATTGTTTTACCAACAAACTGATCGTAATCCGTTACAGGCTTCACATCAATTTGTGAACCGGGTAAGAATGTTTCCATTCCAAACACATCCACAATCAATCCACCTTTTGTTTTGCTGGTAACCAGGCCGGTAACAATTTCACCTGTTTTATGAACTTCCATAATACGCTCCCATGCACGTGTAATACGAGCCAGTTTGCGGCTCAGGTGCAGATGACCTTCACGGTCTTCTTTTTCCACCACCATTACCTCAACAGTATCGCCGGTTTTTAAACCCGGCAAATCACGGAATTCGTTTAAAGAAACAAGACCATCACTTTTAAAACCGATGTTTACCACCACATCTGTTTTAGTAAGCGCCACTACTTGTCCTTCCACCATTTCGCCATCATTTACCTGCTTAAAAGTTCCATCATAAACCGTGTCGAATTTGGCGTACTCTTCTTTGCTGTAAATAACAACATTACGTTTGTCAACACTCCAGTCGAAATCATCATGTGCAGTTTGCACTGCCACAGGTGCATTTGTTGTCGCTGTAGATACTTCAGCAGCCCCGGCTACCGCAGTATGCTCCTGTGCATCAGCGTTTTGATTAATAATTTGATTTTCTGACATAAAATAGTCCCGATTTTTTTTTCGTTCGGGGCGGCAAAGGTAGGTTTAAAAGGCTTGCGGGCAAAGGATTTGAGGAAGAAATTTAGTTGCTCGCTTCAAGTTCCCGCTTGCTGGTTTCTGAGTCCGCATTTTGGCTTTTTTTCTGGTTGTTAGCGCTCATTCATTGCTTTAAACTCACATTAAAATCCTGGGTTTTGGAATCCTGGATTTTGAATTTTGAATTTTGGATCTTGTTTTTATTATGGGCTTTCATCTCCCAAATTCCTGTCAGCATCTGTTCAGGCTGCTTCGGGCTTCGCTTCGCTGCGGCCCCGATCAAAAGCGTCGGGGCTACCCCTTCGCATCCTGCAGCCCTTCAACAACAGAATAAAACCCGGCAGACCCGGCTGTTGATCCCTGTTCATCAGCAGCAAATTTCGCATCAGCAATTGATCAAGTGAAAAGTTATGGGGCGGCTTCGCCGCCCCATCAATCAACCACGTTACCGGAATGAAAAAACACAATGTCCGTTTCAAACATTTTTAACATTGGCTAATTAATCTTTTGAGGTGCTAAGAGTAACTTTGAAAAAAAATATTATGCCACACCCCCGCCAATCTAATT
>JAIEQM010000082.1 GCA_019747705.1 Chitinophagaceae bacterium
CACTCTTGTCCCTGCTTTATCGTTACTATAAAAGCATAGCAATGGCATTTTATAAATCTTGCCAACCAAAATTTTATTAGTTAAAAATTGAGCTGAGTTTTTGAGCAAGCCCTATATAATAATTGTAAGCGGTATTATGTGCGCAACCGCTTACTTGCTTACAACTTCACTGCCTCCACTGTTTTTCCCATCCTGCTCTTCTCCGCTGCAAAACCCATCAAATGACTTTCAATGCTTGCATCAATGGTAGATGTGAGCAAACTTGCATCCTGTTTGGCAACTGCCTGCACCCAATTGGCAGCCAGTCGCCAATCGCCACCGCCATGTGCATCGCTGTTTTGCTTCCATGTACGTACTTCACCTGTACGAAAATCTGTTACGGTAAACGAACTCATATCACCTACAATATCACCCATGCTGCCCATTACTCTTGTTCTTCTTCCTTCATAAGAAGTAAAGGCTTCCATGCTGAAAGATGCAGTGATGTTGTTATCAAATAAAATATTGGTGATGTAATGGTCGGGCTGGTCGTTTTCCATTTTATACACACAACGTCCGTAGTTGGTGGTGCGTAGTTGTTCTAAAATATAATCCCCCTGTTTGCTTTTATCTTCAGGCAAATCAAACACATAAGTGCGCTGCCGCTCATGATAATAAATTTTCATGGCAGAGTACGGACAGGTAGATTCAATTTTACAACCATCCATACAACGTGCAGTACTTCCTTCAGGAGCATTTTTGGAAGTAAACCAATCAAGGCTTCCGAATGCGTGTACACTTTGCGATGGTTTATCAATCATCCATCGTAAAATATCAAGGTCATGACAACTCTTGGCAAGAATGATAGGCGTTGTTTGTTTGCTGTTGTGCCAGTTGCCCCGCACATAACTATGACTCATGTGGATGTGCTCAATCGGTTCCATGTGCTGAATGCTGATGATTTTGCCAATTGAACCATTATGCATCAGTTCTTTTAAACGAACAAAGTAAGGTGCATAACGAAGCACGTGACATACTCCAACAACTCTTCCTGTTTTTTTTGCTAATGCTAAAATATCCCTGCATTCTTTTTCACTGGGGCTGATGGGTTTTTCCAGCAGCACATCATAACCCATTTCCAATGCTTTCATACAGGGTCCATAATGTAAATTATCTGGAGTAGTGATGATGATGGCATCTGCAAACCTGGGTCGTTTAAACACATCTTCCCAGGTGGTAAAACGGTTTTCTGTTTTTATTTGATGTTTTGTTGCGTAGCGTTCATTACGGATTGCAATCGGTTCTGCCACACCCACAATATCCAGCATGTCAGGATATTCATACGCAAAATTGCCGTACACATTGCCACGGTTACCTGCACCACAGGTGATAGCAGTTACGGGTGAAGATGGAGCAGGCGTTGCTTTTAAATCAGGAAGAATAATCGGTTCACCTGCATCATTGGTAGCCCATGATGAAAGCGGTAAAGCAGCAGCACTAGTAAAAGCTCCGAGTTTTTTCAAAACATCACGACGGGAGAGAGAAGAAGGCATAAATTATAAATTAAGTTTCTAAAAATTTTGATTATAATTTAAAGCTAAAGAAAATGCCTGACAGAAGAGTTAATTCTGTCAGGCATAAAATAATTATTAAATCACGGCCTATTCTTTAATAATTTTTTCTGTAGTCCACTTTTTACCGTCAAAAATTTCAACAAAATAAATACCTGTTGGTAAGGTACTGATATCAATTAACTCCATTTGCGATTTAGCTGAAGATTTACGTATCAGCTTAACATTTCCTAAGTTGTCCTTTATTCTTATTTCCAGAATTTTATTTTCTGTTTTCGACTCTATCCTGATATTGCTTTTAGCCGGATTTGGTAAAACATTATAGGCTCTGAACCCTCCTCCCTCCGGTGGGCAATTTTCTGCTTCAAAAGTTCTCACATAAAAGTCACTCCAAGTATCACACAAATACACTCTTACGCTCACAGTGTTTGTACCATTTACACACCAGTTAGCTATGATATTTAAAACATTTTCATCAGAACCTCTGATGATGTTGTTAACTCTCCATTCAAAGGCTGCAATTGCAGGGTTTGTTACGGTTGCCACTTTTACACCCCTTGGGTACCGTTCACCTAAACATAAGGGGTTTTCATTTTCAAACGAAATACCCGCTGGTGTTGTTGCACCCACTGATACCGTTTTGGGAATTACGGTATTTGGACATCCGCTTGGCAGAGTAACTGTTGCAGAAATACTTGCATTTCCATTTGCATTACCTATTCTCGTAGCAACTCCGCTTGAATTTATTGATATAACAGAGGGACTGTTGCTTATCCAATTTACAGTACTTCCTGGGGGAAGGCTGCTTAAGAAACCATAAGTTGCTGACGTACAAAAAGCGTCTGGCCCGCCAACAGTAAAAACAGGATTACTGAATGTTACTACAGAATTCAATACTGTTGAAGGAGTCCCATTTAAAACAACTGTTACACCAACATTTGCTAATGAAGTTGCACCTGGTGCCAGAGTAAGGTTGATAGAATTCGTTGTAGTTGTAAATGTTTGTGGTGCAGGCGCATTATTGTATATCCAGCCGTTGTTTGAAGTGCCCAGATTCCAATTGTAGGATTTAGTACCGGGTGCATTTGTTGCATTGTTAACTGTAAATGTTTGTGCTGAGGATCCACAAATTACATTTAACGAACTTGGTGTTAAACTAAAGGGTGATGTCTCTGTAATTGTTATACTTTTAATATTCACATTTACAGCATCAGAAACTAAATCTCCATACGCTAAAACAGTAAAGTAAGACTGATTAGTAGTTGGTGTATAATTTTGAATAACATTTAAGTTTTGAGGACTGGAATTTCCAATAGTTGTGCTCCCTCTTCTAAATGGCAAAACTGCTGTTAGATTACTATAGGCAACCATTGAACAAGCAGTTGGTAAAGTTCCTGCCTGATTTGGATCTGGTAATGTAGTGGTAGTACCTATTTCAAAATTTGTTGCTGCCGTACTACTGCCCCCCGTAACCTTAATTCTAAAAACATTTGCCGAAACATTATATGTAAACCCTGCTTTTATTGGATATGCAAAAGCATAAGCTACACCTGCTACGACGCTGCTTCTGTTTGTAGGGTCACCCTGAGCCTTCAGAACTAAAGGTGAAGATGAAGCTCTAATTGCTCCGCCTGATACAGGGTAATGTGTAGCACCGTTAATGACTGAAAAAGGACTTATATTGAAAATATTGCAGGTCGTATGATTCAAATTACCCTGCCATCCTGTTTCATAGTTGATTATCGATGTTATTGTTTGTTGAGAAATACTTACTGAATAAAAAGAGCATAGCATTACTATGCAAAAGAGAGTTTTGTTTTTCATGACTTTTACTTTTAAGGTTATCTGGCTCTTTCTAAATAAACCTGAAGTCCAATTTGTATTAGAAACTCTTTTCCTAAAGAGCCATTTGATTGTGTTTCTTTACTGTACCTATATCCTGTTAATATTTCAACTGCTACACTTGTATTTAAAAATATTGCAGGACCAGCTACTATACTGTATTCTGTTTGTCCGCTCTTTGAATTCAGTGACCCGGTTTGCCAATTGTATAATCCATTTGCTTCTGCGAGGAGATTTACCTGTTTTTCTTTGGAAAGTAAATAATACCTCACAAAAGGACCAACTCCAAAAGTGGATGCTGAACCAGCTGGTCCAATAGCCTGTTTGTTTCTATTAAATGAATAATTCAAAAGGATACCTGTAGCAAATTTATCAGAAGGGAAAAAACCAACCCTTGGTTGTATGTTAATTTGGGTGCTCTTGAATTCATTGCCTGGCAGTGAGAAGGTGCCAGATCTTAAGCTCCCATTACCTCCAAACATCCAAAAACCCTTAGTAATTTGCCCACTTGCGCTAATAAAAAAAAGGAATAAAACAGTTCCTACAAAAATTAGTTTTCTAAACATGATATAAGTTTTAAGTGTAAATAAATTGATTCAAAGTTAAAGGAGGACTGTGATAACGAATTAGAAGGTTGTGTTTCAAACTCATGGCTATGTGAGTGATAGAAATTATGAGAATATAATTATCTATGTGAAGATAAAAGAGATTTCTGTTCTATACAAATTTGACTATAAAAATTTTCCCTTATTACCGAACCTTCGGTTAAGTGAAATATCTTCGTGATGAAATAGGGATTCAAAAATTTGGGAAGCGGGTTCGTGAACTTCGCCTTTCAAAAAATATGACTCAGGAAGATGTGGCATGGGAGGCAGGTATCGAGCCTATGCAACTCAGTAGAATAGAGCGTGGCGTTATAAATACAAGTTTGAGCCACATACTTGCAATTGCAAGAGCTATAGGAGTAAAACCAAAAGAATTAATTGATTTCTAATTAGTTCTTCATCTCCATCTTCAACACATCCATCATAAACTTTGTGATTTCAGCTTCCACGCCTGCTACATCATTGCTTTTGATATAAGAGCCCATTACATGGTCGCCTGTGTTGGGCATGGCTTGTTCTCTTTTTAATGCAGCAGAAGTGCCCAGTTGTTCAAACATTTTTTTCATGGCGCTCACTTTTACCACACTGTCCTGGTGAATGGAATCACGGTAGTAGTAAAGCATGAGTGTGGGTTGCTTTATTTTTTTAAAGGTTTCGGGCAGCATCGTGGTTTCTAAATATTCCTGCAGGTTCACAATAGACTCCAGCCTGTATGGACTGTTCCAGTATTGTTTATAAATAGCACGGTTATCTTTTGGTGTTACATAGCCCGAACCTGTAATGGCTTTACCCAACTGCAAACCCCATGGATTGTTGGCAATCCATGCATTGTCGTCAAAAATTTCAATGTTGGGTGATAATAAAATCAGTGAATTAATTCCGGGATATACCGATGCAAGATGCAGTGCATTGGTGCCACCAGTGGAAGTGCCGATTAAAATTACTTTGTTGCCCAACTGTTTGCCAATAGCATATGCTTCTTTTACACTGTTCCAGTATTTTTCAGCAGTGAGGTTTACCAATTGTTCTGTTGTATCAATGCCATGCTCTGCCAGTCTTGATAAGTACAAATTACAACCAAATTTTTTGGCGATATTGGTATGCACAGGTGTTCCTTCTTCCTGGCTTGCAGAGAAGCCGTGCAGATATACAATGGCATATTCTGTTTTTGTTTTGCTGGAATCATTGGCCCAGATGATGCGTGCTTCATTGTTGGGACGCAGTTTGTGCTGTGCTTCGTTTTGTTTGATATAATTTTCCAATGCTGCAGCTTCAGCAGGCACGGCTGGTAAATTAGTGGTGTATATTGGCGTGGATGGTTTGGGGCCGAGTAAATAAACTATTGTAAGAATTACCAGAATAATGGTCAACCATTTGAGCAAGCGTTTGAGAAATTTCATTTTAAGAGAATTGAGTTTTAAAATTACGGGAAAACTGGACTAAGAGTTTGAAAAAGAGGAAAGAGTAAAGGAGGAGCTTGTTTCAACCATCTTTTTAGAGTGATCAAGCTCTTACTGGTGTCAGGACGTTGTAAACGTCAGACACCTTTATAGGCCATTGCGCTTAGCACACACTTTGACCTGACTGACCAATGAATGCAGTAATCATGCTATTTAGTTTTAAACGCAGAATGTAGTGCACAACCTGTCAGTGTCAGTCAAAAGAAGATATAAAGATTAGTAAATGAATTCAACATCTGGTAATTATCCGACACTGACAGGTTAGCTGATGATGATTAAAGGGCTTCGCTATTTTATTACAGGTTTAATTGAACTTAACCTGTCAGGTCTTGCAACCGGTTTCCTGTTTTACTTTTTTAGCCTGTTCATTTATACGTATATTAAATTTTTAGGCGTATCTTTAAAAAAAGAACAGAATGACCATTAAGCTCAATCTTACCATTGATGAAAAAGTGGTTGCAAAAACCAAGCGCTATGCAGCACGCAGAAAAACCTCTGTTTCCAAACTGGTACAGGAGCTTTTATCAAAAACGGTGGATGAGCAACCCTCAAAAAGAAAAAAATCTTTTTTATCAACCTACGGCAACAGCCTCAACGGCAAACTTTCCCACGAACAGGTTAACCGCATCAGGGATGAACAACTCATGAAAAAATATGGCCGTTAAACTGTTTACAGATACCAATATTCTGCTTGACTTGTTTGATGCCATGCGCCCTCATGCACAATCATCTCAGGCCCTTTGGCAACTGGTAGAAGCAGATGAAGCCGAAGCATGTGTGAGTGAATCAGTGCTCACAACGGTAGATTATATTTTACGAAAAACTTTTTCCAGGCAAAAACGAAAAGCTGTTTACAATCAACTGCTTGATTTTATAACCATCCTGCCCGCCTCTGAAAGTATGTTCAGAAAAGCCCTTCAGTCAAACCATTCTGATTTGGAAGACGCTGTGCTTTATCAAATAGCAATAGAACATGAACTTGATTTTTTCATTACCAATGATAAAGCTGCACTGAAAAAACCGGCGCTTCCTCAATTGCCTGTAATTACTGCAAAAGAGTTTGTAACAAAGGCGGGCAAGTAAGTTTTTAATTGGGTAAAACCGAAACAAGTTTCGGTTTTCTTTCTAAATTGCCCCAATTCATACATTTTAATCAGAAGCAACTATGCCGAAACACGAAGCAATACTCAATGCCCCGCACCCCGACAGGAAAACTTCACTTGTTATTTGTTATTATGCTTTTAAACAGTTGGGATGGCAAATTCAGTTTGCAGGAGAAACTGCTTTATCAGGATTGGCTCCCAAGAACACAATCGGCTGGAAAAAATACAATGTACAAATAACTGCAGGTTACAACGAACAAGATAATTTCTTTGTTGTGAGCGAAATGATTCATGATGAAATGATGGATGTAACAGGCATTAATAAAAAACGAGTTGAGGAATTTGAAGCAGCGCTTGAAGTTGTAAAAGAAAAAATAACGGCCGAAGAGATTGAAACAGGCAATAAAGCCATTGACGAACTGCGTGCTCAAACCATTCAGGTGTTTGAAGAAGAAACAAAACGGATTGAAGAGATTAACACTGCCATGAACCTGGGAAACGGTAACATGTATGTTACTTATGCTATAATTGCAATCAATGCTTTGGTTTTTATATTAATGGTTTTAGACGGAGCAGGACTTTTCACTCCCAACGGGCTTGTGCATTTAAAGTGGGGCAGTAATTTTAAGCCCCTTACACAAAGCGGTGATTGGTGGCGGCTTCTCACTTGTGTGTTTATCCATTTTGGAATTATTCATCTTGCATTAAATATGTATGCCTTGTTTTCAGTGGGTGTTTACCTGGAGCCGATGCTGGGTAAAGTAAAATACATCACTGCTTATTTGTGTACAGGTGTATTGGCCAGTCTTGCAAGTTTGTGGTGGCATACAGAACCCACAAACAGTGCAGGTGCATCGGGCGCTGTGTTTGGAATGTATGGATTGTTTCTTGCGCTGCTCACCAGTAACCTTATACCCAAAAGTGTGCGGCAGGCGTTGCTGCAAAGTATTGGCATATTTGTAGTGTATAATTTAATTTATGGTTTAAAAGGCGGTGTGAATAATGCCGCTCATATCGGTGGCTTAATAAGCGGATTGCTTATAGGTTATATTTATGTATTTGCTATTAAAAAAGAAAAAGAAGAAGAACCTGTAAAATGGGTTACCCCTGCTGTTATCATTATTACAATTGCAGCAGTTGTTTTGTACTTGCAGCAAAACAAGAGTACAGAAGAAGAACGCAGAGCCATAAAAGAGGAACTTTCAATTGCCTCTTATAAAGACGCAGAAAAATACAACGATAAGCTGAAACGCTTTGGTGAGTTGGAAGAAAAAGCAATGAATGCAATGAATGATACCGTTTCCAATGAACAGTTGATTGAAAACATGAAAAACATAACAGCTAAAGCATGGGTTGAAGCTGAGGGCGTGGTGCAATCCATGCAGCAAATGAATGTGAGTGAAGTACAGCACAAAAAAGCTGACCTCATGCTTAAATATGTTCAGCTTCGGAAAAAAGAAACAGATTTTCGCATCAGCTTTGCAGGATCACCATCCGATGCAATAAAAGACAGCATTATTTCAATGGTTAACAGAATTAATAGTGTAGTGGAACGAATACACTAACTTGATTTGAAAATGGGGCGGGCTTCGCCCGCCCTTAAATTTTTAAAAATCAAAATACTATGGTGTCAGACCGTTATAAAACATTTTCATTAAGTTAAGCTCCGTTAGGAGCATCCTGTTTATAGATTTTTTCAAACGAATGTAGTTGGTTCCGTAGGAGCCTCCTGTGATTGGAGGTGACTCCTATGGAGTCGGGTCTCTGCCAATTGTATTATCTCTATAAACGGGAAGCCACGCTGTGGCTATACGCACCTGACCTGACAGGTTAATAAATGGAGCGGACATTCTATTTAGCTATAAATGCAAAATGTAATGCACAACCTGTCAGTGTCAGTTAAAGTAAGGACGTATGAATATTAGTAAATGAATTCAACATCTGGTAATTATCCGACGCTGACAGGTTTATTGCTGATACTTGAAGCGATTCGCTATTTTATTACAGGTTTAATTGAACTTAACCTGTCAGGTCTTGCAACTAAGTGAGTGGTTTATACCATTTGGACATTTAAAGCAGTCTTAAATCTAAAATGACAATAAAATTGTCATTTCTCTCTGTGCTCTCTTCTTCCTCTGTGTGAGCAAAAATGTTAGCACACAGAGCTAATGGATTACACAGAGGTTAAACGCTTCGCATTAGTATAGATTAAAAGTCTATAGGGTATTAAACATGAAATGCTGAATAGAATTACAGAACGTACCGCCGATAGATCGGGGTGCTGCATTTCATTTTGTTGAATAAAGCTCATCAGTACAAGCGGACATTCTATTTAGCTATAAATGCAAAATGTAATGCACAACCTGTCAGTGTCAGTTAAAGTAAGGACGTATGAATATTAGTAAATGAATTCAACATCTGGTAATTATCCGACGCTGACAGGTTTATTGCTGATACTTGAAGCGATTCGCTATTTTATTACAGGTTTAATTGAACTTAACCTGTCAGGTCTTGCAACTAAGTGAGTGGTTTATACCATTTGGACATTTAAAGCAGTCTTAAATCTAAAATGACAATAAAATTGTCATTTCTCTCTGTGCTCTCTTCTTCCTCTGTGTGAGCAAAAATGTTAGCACACAGAGCTAATGGATTACACAGAGGTTAAACGCTTCGCATTAGTATAGATTAAAAGTCTATAGGGTATTAAACATGAAATGCTGAATAGAATTACAGAACGTACCGCCGATAGATCGGGGTGCTGCATTTCATTTTGTTGAATAAAGCTCATCAGTACAAGAGTGCGACGCCAATGCAGCTCCACACAGCTTCAACAGCCTGTAACACCACCCTCCAACCCATTATGCGAAGCATAATAATATATTCATTCTTTCCCCTTGCCACCCCGTTTTAAAGGCGTACATTTGCGGCTTCAAAAACGACCCTTTGCAAACAGTAAAAAGGTCTAACACACTGAGTATGAATATCCGCAACATAGCAATTATTGCACACGTTGACCATGGTAAAACAACCCTGGTTGATAAAATTTTACACGCCACCAAGGTTTTTCGTGAGAACCAGGAAACAGGCGACCTCATTATGGACAGCAACGACCTGGAACGGGAGCGTGGCATCACCATCTTTTCAAAAAACGCCGCTGTAGTTTACAACGATGTAAAAATTAATGTAATTGATACGCCGGGCCACGCCGATTTTGGTGGTGAAGTGGAACGTGTATTAAAAATGGCAGATGGTGTAATTCTTTTGGTGGATGCCTTTGAAGGCCCCATGCCGCAAACACGTTTTGTGCTGCAAAAAGCATTGCAACTGCATTTGAAACCAATTGTTGTGATTAATAAAGTGGATAAGCCCAACTGTCGCCCTGATGAAGTGCATGATGCTGTGTTTGAACTTTTCTTCAACTTAGATGCAACTGAAGAGCAATTAGATTTCCCCACTTATTACGGAAGCGGAAAGAATGGCTGGTTCAATGATTCATTAACACCAACTGATAATATTATTCCGTTATTGGATGGTATTGTTAAACATGTACCACCGCCTAAAGTAGCTGAAGGACCTTTGCAGATGCAAATCACTTCTTTGGATTATTCTTCATTCCTTGGCCGTATTGCCATTGGTAAAGTGAGCCGTGGAAGTATCAAAGAAAATCAGCAGGTGGCTTTGATGCAGGCAGATGGTACCATTCGCAAACTCAAAGTAAAAGAGTTGTATGTGTTTGAAGGAATGGGCAAGAAAAAAGTGAGCGAAGTAATTGCAGGTGATCTCTGTGCAGTTGTTGGTGTTGAAGATTTTAATATTGGTGATACCATTGCTGATGTAGAAAATCCTGAAGCATTACCTGTTATAAGTGTGGATGAGCCTACGATGAATATGTTATTCAGTGTAAACAACTCACCTTTCTTTGGTAAAGATGGAAAGTTTGTTACCAGCCGCCACCTGCGTGACCGTTTGATGAAAGAAACAGAAAAGAATTTAGCATTGCGTGTTACAGATAGTGAAGATGGTGATAGTTTGATGGTATATGGCCGTGGTATTCTGCATTTGGGAATTTTAATTGAAACGATGCGCCGTGAAGGTTATGAATTAACGGTTGGTCAGCCGCAGGTAATTACCAAAGAAATTGATGGTAAAAAATGTGAACCTTATGAAATATTAGTGGTGGATGTGCCGCAGGAATTTGCCAGTAAAGTAATTGACCTGGTTACCCGCCGTAAAGGTGAAATGCTGGTAATGGAAACCAAAGGCGAAATGCAGCACCTGGAGTTTGAAATTCCATCAAGAGGATTGATTGGTTTGCGTACCCAAATGCTTACGGCTACCACAGGTGAAGCAGTAATGGCGCACCGGTTCAGTGAATACAAACCATGGAAAGGAAATATACCCGGACGCAACAATGGTGTGCTGCTTTCAAAATTCCAGGATAAAACAACAGGTTATTCCATTGATAAATTACAGGACCGTGGTACTTTCTTTGTTGACCCCGGAGAAGATGTATATGCAGGTCAAATTATTGCCGAGCATATTAAACCCGGCGATCTTGTTGTAAATGCAACAGAAGGAAAGAAACTCACCAACCACCGTGCCAGCGGCAGTGATGATGCTACCCGTATTGCTCCCAAAACATTGCTGACTTTGGAAGAGTGTATGGAATACATTCAGTTTGATGAGTGTATTGAAGTAACGCCCAATTTCATAAGAATGCGTAAAGTAATTCTGGATGAAGAAGAACGCAAGAAAGTGGCGAAGCAGATGAATGCGCAGATGGCGTAAAATAACATTTAGTTAAAAAAAGATAAGCCGCTTTGAAATTTTCAAAGTGGCTTTTTAGTGCGTATGAGACCTTACAGGTTAAGAATAATGAACCGGCTAAAAAATAAAATTGATATTCAGACAACAGCCATCAACCTGTCAGCGCCAGATAATTTTCTCAGGTATGAAATTGAAATGATTACAATTATTAATGCAACTGACACTGACAGGTTGTGAACTAAAGTTGCAGGTATCGAATAAAATTTATACAGGCTTAATTAATGAACCTGTCTGGTCAATGTAATCGTTTCAAATCAAACTACTTCATCTTCCGTTCAATAAAATCAAAGGCTGCTTCATACGCCTTTACCCAGTTGCCATACAATAAAAAGCTGTGTACTTCATCCGGAAAGATCAATTGCTCAAAATAAACATTGCGTGGACGTAGCGCTTCAATAATATGTACTGTTTCACTAAAAGGTACATTGCGGTCATCATCCCCATGTATAAACAGCGCCGGGCTTTTCCATCCGTTAATAAAATTCATGGGCGATGATTCAAATGCTTTTTTCCCCACAACCGGGTATTTTAATGAATCATACCAGGGGGCAAAAGTGGGTTCTTCATCATTCCAGTTGTGCACACCATGTATATCCACACCGGCAGCAAACAAATCGCTTCTTCTTGCTAAACCATGTGCGGTGAGATAGCCGCCATAACTGCCGCCCCATAAACCAATCCGTTTGGGGTTTACATCAGCTCTTTGTTTTAAATATTCACTGGCGCCAATAACATCGTTCACTTCACCGGCGCCTGTAATACCATAATTCTTTGCTTCACGAAAATCCAAACCATAACCAATGCCGCTCCGGTAGTTTAATGCAATTACCACATAACCCCTGTTTGCAAAATATTGATTGAATGCATAGGCATTGGAATAGTATTGTCCGTAATTAAAACCGAGTAACATTTGCCTGCGGCTGCCCCCGTGTAAAAAAATCATAGCAGGGTGTTTATCGCCGGGTTTGTGATTGGGTGGTAAAAACAATTGTGCAGGCGCCATCATTCCATCAGCAGCTTTAATACTGATTTGCTGTGGTGTAACAAGACCCAGATAAAAATCTTTGGGAAAGCAATATCATTCACCGTTTCATTGCTGTAAACAGCAGGCCATGCCGGTTTGGTGGCTGATGAACGAAGCGTGGCAAAACCATTTTCAGTAACAACAGGGTTCCATTCTATCTGGTCGCCTTTGGTGAGCAGTTCTGTATGGGCATCATTCACATTTACTTTCCAGATATGTCTTCTGTTGATATCACTGATATTGCAGGTGTAGTACACAAATTGTTTATCAGCAGAGAGTGTAGTGTTTTCCACTTCACCATCACCGGGTGTAAGCAGTTTTGTTTTTTTAGTTTCAATATCCAGTGCATACAAATGAACCCACCCGTCTTTTTCCCAGGGAAAGATGAGTTGGTTATTGGCAGCCCACAATAATTTATTATCTGCCACCGGCAAATCATCAACAAACACAGAACCGTTTCCTTTAGCTGCTTTCCATATTTCCTTTGCAGTACCTGTTTCAACATTCAGCAAACGGATGCTCCATGGTTCACCGCTGCGGTTGGGTGTAAAAGGGAAATCGGCACGCAGGTTGGGGGTGCGTACATAAGCGATCCATTTACCATCAGGGCTCCAAACAGGATCACTGTCATGATCGGCTGAGGGATCAGGATAAGAAATTTTTTTTTTGCTGAAATCATACACTCCAATAAAATCATGATCGCCCCTTGAACTTACAAATACCAATTTGCTGCCATCATAATTCCAGCGTACAGCACTTTGAGCAATTCTTGCTTTGAATAATTGTTGTGGTTTGATGGTAGTGTCATTTAATGAAGCAGTCCAAACCTGCCCGCCATTTAAAAAAGCAACCGTTTTTCCATCCGGCGAAATTTTTGGATAAAAGCCTGCTGCCAGTTTTCGTAAGCCACTTCCGTCTTTGTTAATGATGAACAGGTTTCTTGAAACATCTGTTTGCAGTAAAGCAGGATTGGCAGCATAGCCGGATGTGTTATTGGTATTGCCCCTTACAAAAACGATTTGGTTGCCATCAGGTGTAAAAGAAAGGCTGTTGATTTCAACACCATTATCACCGGGATAAGAAGTAAGTTGTTTTGTATTGCTGAAATTTATTCCATCAGCTACAAAAACATTACGGCTTCCTTTATTATTAAACACCCATGCAATGGATTTGCCATTTGCGCTGCTTACCAAACCGGTGGGAAAGGAAGGTGATAATAAATTGTCAATCGTTACTTGTGAAAATGTGCTGGTGCTGATGAGCAGCAGTGCAGCTATTAAGTACTTCATACAGCGGTTGGTTGATGAATTTCTAAGGTAGATGATTTTTAACCATCTCAAAAATGAATTGTGTATGAGGAGTTCCTAAATTCGGTTTACATTACAATTCTAAAGCGCAACATCATTTGAATGTATATTTTTTAAGCGGACTTGGTGCTGACAGCAGGGCATTTGCCAATTTGGAATTACCACCAAACTGCAACGCCTTTTTTATTGAATGGCTGGATCCATACAGAAAAGAAACGCTGCAGCAATATGCCAAACGTATTGCATCTGCTATTGATACATCTTCTCCGTTTGTATTGATTGGTTTGTCATTTGGCGGTATGCTGGCAACCGAAGTGCTGGAATATGTGCGTCCGCAAAAAACAATTTTAATTTCAAGTGTGGCCTGCAGGAATGAGATTCCTTTACTGTACAGGCTCGCTGGTATTACAAGGTTAAACAGGATACTGCCGGCCAAAGCAGCGAACCGTTCCCATTTTATAACCTACTGGCTATTGGGGCTCACCAATAAAAAAGACAAGGGGCTGCTTCAGCAAATACTTACTGATACCAATACACGGTTTTCAAAATGGGCGGTGAATGAAATTGTAAACTGGAAACGAAATACTGTACCGGCCAATATCATCCGGATACACGGCACTAAGGACAGAGTGTTGCCCATCAACCACTTTCAACCGCAGTATATAATTCAGGATGGTGGTCATTTTATGGTTGCAAACAGGGCTGCAGAAGTATCTGCTGTTTTAAAAACAATTATTGATGAATAAAAAAAAATCGCTACTCCACTATCCGCAACCTGGCATAATTGAGCATAATCTTCTTCTCCCCGTTTGATTCAAATTTTACTGTTGCAATAGGATTGTGGGCACTGCCTTCCATTTTCACCACCATACCAAAACCAAATTTTTGATGTTCCACCTTTTGACCTTCCTGTAAATTGCTGGTATCGCTTGCTACAAAATCAGCAGCAGGTTTGTGTTCAATTACCTGGTTACGGGCAGGTGTTATTAAAGAAGAAGTGGTTGTTTTGTTTTTGGAAGGTGCCGGGCCATACATTTTTTCAGCACGGGTCACATCATCATAATCATTGCCTTTATTGCCCCGGCCTTTCATGCGGTCAAATGCAGAGCCACCGCCAAAAGATGAGCCCTGGTTACGCATGCCGCCGCCTGCATAACTTTTATCAATAAATGCTTCCGGCAATTCATTTAAGAAACGGCTGGGTTCATTCTGCACAATCTGCCCGAACTTATATCTTGTATTGGCATAGGTGATCCATAATTTCTTTTTCGCTCTTGTAATCACCACATAAAACAATCGCCTTTCTTCTTCCAGCTCTTCTCTTGTATTAATGCTCATGGCATTGGGGAAAAGCATTTCTTCCAAACCGGCAGCAAACACACATTCAAATTCCAAACCTTTGGCGGCATGAATGGTCATGAGTTTTACACTGTCAGCATTGGGATCTTTTTCATCAGCATCAGTAAGAAGGGTGATTTGCTGGAGGTAGGCGCCTAATGAAACTACACCAGCAGCCCCTTCTAAATCTCCCCCCGTGGGGGAGACTTTTCCAACGCTGCCAACCTCACTTGTTGAAGCGCCTGATAAATTATCAGACTCGTTGAAAAGCAAGGGCTGTGGACTGGCAGTTCCTTCCCCCTGGGGGAAGGTTAGGATGGGGCTTTGCACTACACCATCCTCATCAATCTGCTGACGGTTTTGTGTATCATCTACCCACTCTTTAATGGAGTTTAATAATTCCTGAATGTTTTCATAACGCTGCAACCCTTCCGTACTCTTATCATTAAATAATTCTTTTACCAAATTGGTTTGCTTGCCCACATGCACTGCCACTTCATATGCATTTTGTTTTTGCAGCATGCTGGCAAAACTGCGGATCATGGTTACAAACTCCTCAATCAAATCAGCAGTGCCTGCTTTAAAACCAAATTCTTTTGCACGAACCAATACATCCCACATACTGATGTTTTGTTCATTGGCAAAGAGCACACATTTGTCAACCGTTGTTTTACCAATTCCCCTTCCAGGATAATTGATGATGCGTTTTAATGCCTCTTCATCTTTGGGGTTTACAATCAAACGCAAATAACTCAGCAGGTCTTTAATTTCTTTCCGCTGATAAAAACTGATACCACCATAAATAATATAAGGAATGGCCATGCGCCTCAAACTTTCTTCAAACGCACGGCTCTGTGCATTGGTGCGGTAAAGAATGGCAAAATCTTTATTACGGTAATGATTACGGAGTTTTTGTTCCTGTATGGTATCGGCCACCATTTTACCTTCATCATTATCCGTCATGGTTCTAACAAGGCGGATTTTTTCACCATCGGTATTCTCCGTAAATAATGTTTTTTCAATTTGTCCTTTATTATTGCTGATGACTTCATTGGCAACATTGAGAATGTTTTTGGTGCTGCGGTAATTCTGTTCCAGCTTTACTACATGCACATTGTCATAATCTTTCTGAAACATTAAAATGTTTTCAATGGTGGCGCCACGAAAACTGTAAATACTTTGTGCATCATCACCCACCACACATACATTCTCATGCATAGCGCCCAGCAGTTTAATGATTTCATATTGCGCCGGGTTGGTATCCTGGTACTCATCAATCATAATGTATTTAAACTTGCGCTGGTATTTGCTTAAACTGTCAGGGAAGTTTTTGAGCAGCTCATAAAACTTAATGAGCAAATCATCAAAATCCATGGCGCCGTTTTTGAAACAGCGTTTGGAATATGCATCAAAGATTTGTGCAATAGCAGGGCGGTTGGCACGCATATCTTCCTGCTGAATATGCCAGTCGTTTTTATAGTCTTCTGAATTTACCAATGCATTTTTGGCAGATGAAATGCGATTGTAAACAGTGGAAGGTTTGTAGTGCTTATCATCCAGGTTCATTTCATTGATTACTGTTTTGATCACACTCTTAGCATCATCCGTATCATAAATAGTGAAATTGTTGGGATACCCAATTTTATTGCCTTCGCTTCTGAGTATGCGTGCAAACACGCTGTGGAATGTACCGATGTATAAGTTGCGTGCTTCATGGTTGCCGAGGATATGCTCCACCCGTTCCTTCATTTCTTTGGCCGCCTTGTTGGTAAACGTGAGCGCCAGGATATTGAAGGCATCCACACCGTTGGCCATGAGGTGGGCAATACGTGTAGTTAATACTTTTGTTTTACCGCTGCCGGCGCCGGCCACAATCATAAGCGGACCCTCCATGTGCAACACTGCTTCTTTCTGCCGCTCGTTGAGGCCTTTTAAGTAGTCAATCATAAAGCGAAATTACGGGAAGGTAGCGGGAGATGGTTTGGTGTGGAGAAAAGAGTTACAAAAAAGTACCCAAGTTTTGGTAAGCTTGGCGCATTACCCTAATTTTGGTAAATCGGCACAATATTGTGGAATACTAAATCGCATCACAATGAAATATCAAATTAGATGATTGTCAAATTCAAGAATGCTTACCTCGAAAAGATATTCGAAAATAAAGCGGTTGCCGGAAAATCAAAGTTCAGTTCCGAAGTGATAGTGAAATTTAAAAAAACTGTTCTCAGGCTTCAATCCGCTAGCAGTATTCGTGAAATCAGATCTTTTAAAGGGTTAAATTTTGAAGCGCTAAGGGGAAATTTAAAAGGCTTTTATTCTGTAAGGGTTGACAGAGGATATCGTTTAATTTTAACAGTTGATGAAGAAGGCGAAGTAATTATTAAAGAGGTTTTTACAATACATGATTTAAATAATCATTATCAGTAAAAATTAAGCAAAGTGGCGGCAACACTATAATTACGGCGAAGCTTAATGAGCAATTATAAAGTTATAAACTCCAAAGGAAAAGAAATCTTTACGGACGTTACCTTACATCCGGGAGAAATTTTATTAGATGAACTGGAGGCAAGAGAAATAAAAAAATCTGATTTTGCTGCACAACTGGGTATGAAACCCGGACATTTCAGTGATTTACTTTATGGGCGCAGACATGTAAGCGCTGCAACTGCTATTAAACTTGAAAAACTACTCGGTATTTCAGCTGAATACTGGATGCGTGTGCAGGTTTATCATGATTTGTTTGTTGAACGCAATAAGGAGAGAGAGGCTGCTTAAAAATGCTACGCCCCTCTTTGTGCACCACCCACATGCTTGCCGGCATTGTTACCACCTTTGGTATTCGCTTTTGCCGAACCACCACCTTTGGGGGCAATGAACGCAGATTTACCTTGCGACAGATTTCCTTTCTTTTTGTCTTTCTTGTTTTTTCCTGTGTTGAATAAGGACATAGCTATTGTTTTTGTAACGGTAAATTTCTGAAAAGAAGATGAGAAAACAAGAAGTTCTTTTGTTAAAGAAAAAAGCGTTTTAAAAATACATTAATACCATTTGGACATTTAAAGCCGTGTTAATGCTAAAATGACAATAAAATTGTCATTTCTCCCTGTGTTCTTTTCTTCCTCTGCCTGCCCGTATGAATACATTCAGGCAGGCGTGAGCAAAAAAGTTAGCACACGGAGCTAACAGAGAACACAGAGGCTAAATGCTTCCCATTTGCATAAATAAAAAGTCTAAATCGTATAAAACACTATGCCCGGAGAAATGGAAGACCCGGAAGAAGCGCCCTGTTTTGCTCTTCTTTCCTGCTTCAAACGCTTAGCCTATCTTCGTTACTTATGATTGAAGTTGGAAACTACAACCGCCTTACTGTTCAGCGTCTTAAAGATGCAGGGGCTTATTTAGATGATGGTAAAGAAGGGATTCTTTTACCCAGGCGTTTTGTGCCAGGAGGAACAAGGGCCGGTGATGAACTTACTGTATTTGTATATCATGACGGTGAAGACCGTTTGATTGCCACTACACAACATCCATACGCAGTGGTGGGTGATTTTGCTTTTTTAAAAGTGGTGGGCAACAGCAGCCATGGCAGTTTTTTGGATTGGGGATTGATGAAAGATCTGTTTGTGCCCCGCAGCAAACAGCTTTCGCCTATGCGTCTCGGTGGTGAATATTTAGTGCACCTGTATATTGATGCACAAACGGGACGTATTGCTGCCAGCCAATACATTGAACATTTACTGAGCAATGAAGTGCTTACGGTAAAAGAAAAAGAAGAAGTGGATTTGATTATTTACAGGGAAACAGAACTGGGCTGGTCTGTTATTATCAATAACAAACACCTTGGGCTGTTGTATGCCAATGAAGTGTTTCAACCCCTGCAGGTGGGTGATAAGGTGAAAGGCTTTATTAAACAGATACGTGAAGATGGGAAAATAGATGTGGTGCCCGGCAAACCTGGATATAATAAAGTAGAAGATGAAGCAGCAAAAATTTTACAGCTATTGAAAGAACACAATGGCTATCTGCCCTATCATGATAAAAGCGAACCAGAAGTTATTTATAGTTTCTTTGGTATGAGTAAAAAAGTTTTTAAGATGACGGTGGGAAAACTCTATAAAGAAAAAAAGATAGAGTTAACGAAAACAGGAATCAAAACTGTTGATGAATGATTGAATGTATAATCTTGTAACACGATAACAGGAAAAGGCTTTACCGGAAATATACATTCGAACTGTACAGGCCTTTCCAAAAAAACCAAACCAACCGCAATGCCTTTTACACTTGCTATTTCACCCAACCGAACGCCACTTCAAAAAAATTACTGGCTCATCCTTTTCATTGCTGTGTTTACCGGTGTATTTATCAGCACACTTATTGGCACCACCAATATGAGCAACTGCATTCTGGAAAACACACTCACTTTTTTTATTCCTGCTGTTTCTCATTTTCTCTTTTAAAAAATTCCAGTTTAGTGATTTGAGTTACCTGCTGATATATGTGTGTACCTGTACCTGCATGTGTATGGCAGCAAGTACACGTATGCAGAAAATCCTTTTGGCTACTGGCGGAAAGATGTATTTCATACAGAGCGTAATCATTACGACCGTATTGTGCATTTCAGCTTTGGATTTCTGCTGGCCTATCCCATGCGGGAAGTATTTTTAAAATGGCTGAAGTATCCCGGGATTGTTTCATGGATTTTACCAATAGAAATTACCTTATCTATCAGTGCGTTTTATGAACTGATTGAATGGAGCGTGGCTGATATTTTCTTTAAAGCACAGGGTGATGCCTATTTGGGAACGCAGGGTGATATCTGGGATGCACAGAAAGATATTTTTCTTGCCTTCAGCGGGGCGATTATTGCCACAACCATTGTAAGTGCAGTAAAGAAGCTGTTTGGGAATTATGAGAAGGAGCAGTAGTTGGCCGTAACGATTTTTTCTTTGGAGCAATAATATCAACCCAAACACTTGCAATTTGGTATTTAACCACCTACCTTTTTCCTCTAATTGCAAAAACAGCATCTTTTGCTGCAATTGACTTAATGTAATTTTTCAACTTTTAAACCCAAAACCATTTTTCATGAAACAGATTTTTGTTCTTCTATGCTTTGCATTTGCAGTTATTTCCTGCAACAACGAAAACAAGGAAAGTAAAGCTGCAGCACCTGCTACAACTGACGGGGCTGCTACTACCGATGTAAAACTTCCATTTGAACTTGCAGGGCCCTATAGAAATTGGCAAATAGGCAGTACTGAAAATGTAGCTGCTGCAATGGCCGGTCTTAAAGCTTTTGTGGACAACGATTTTACCGCACTGGCAGCCGTAACCGGTGATTCACTTGATTTAGATTTTGATCTGTTCCAGGCCAAACTGAGCCGTGACAGCGCCATGAAGTTTTTTACCAATGCACGTGGCATGTATAACGACCTTAAGATTACGATGTATGATTATGTATCAGTAATCTCAGCTGATAAAAAAGCAGAGTGGGTTACAATCTGGTACAAGCAAAGCTGGAAAGATGCCAAAGGTGTAGCAGACTCTATGAATGTGGTGAACGACATCAGACTGGAGAAAGGTAAAATGGTGGAGCTGGATGAAAAGACCAGCCATTTTATGAAGAAGTAATACGCACATGTAGTTTTTTTTGAAAGCCCTCCAGGTATTGGGGGGCTTATTTATTGGGTGTTGAAGATATCTGATTAAAAAGATGAGAAATGAATATTATGGTAAAAGAAGAAAGATGATTTGCTTTATGCTGTTGAACCACCGGAGACATTTTAGAAAACCTGAGAAGAGAAGGAATTGGTTTGGAAGAAAGTGTAAGTGAGTATTGTAATTATAAATTATCCTGAATTGCAAACCACGGATAGTAAAGCAAGTTTTTTTCAAAACAGTACTAGAGTTTTTCTTATCTTTTGTTAACGCCGCCCGGTTACCTGCTGTTTAGCTTTGCTGAAAATTAGAAACAATGAAAACAACATTAAAACTGGAAGAAGCAGCTATGACAGCGGTTGCTATTTATTTTCTCAGCAACTACAATCTTGGTTTATCCGTTTGGGTTTGGGTGATTTTATTTTTTGCACCTGATATCAGCATGCTGGGTTATCTTATCAATACAAAAATGGGTGCTGTGTGTTATAATTTATTTCATCATAAAGGAATTGCACTGGTAATAGCGATGACAGGCTTTTATCTTCATCATGATGGAGTAACCGCAACAGGTATTCTTTTATTTGCTCATGCTTCTTTTGACAGAATTTGGGGCTATGGATTGAAATATGAAGACAGTTTTAAAAACACGCATCTTGGCAGTTTGGAAAAGGTAAAACCCTGATGTTATTTCCTGAGCACCCGGTTGCGTATGCGGCTCATGCTCACAGGAGTGATGCCGAGATAATTGGCGATGTAATGTTGCGGTATACGTTCAATGATTTTTTGTTTGTTTCCGCTCAGCAATTCAAGATAACGTTCTTCGGGGCTTTGTAACAAAAGACTTACCATTCTTTCTTCCAAACCAATGGTTAGATATTCCGCCATCAGCCTTCCAAATTTTTGCCAAGCCATGCTTTGCTCATATAACTCCAGCATAATTTTATAAGGGAAGCAAATAACAACGGCATCACTTAATGCTTCAATGGTAATAAGCGATGCTTTTCCAGAGATACAACTGATATATGAACTGATGAAATGATGTTCAAAAAAGAAGTAAGTGGTTTTTTCTTCACCATCCTTTGTATAATACTGGCGGAACATGCCATGAAGCACAAAACCAATTTGTGTTTCCCGTTTTCCTTCCTGTATAAGCAGTTGGTTTTTATGGATAGTTTTTAACTGAAGATGCGGCTGCAGCAATTGCCAGTCAGCATCCGATAATTTTACAAATGCCTCAATATGTTTTCGTAAAAGTGAACAGGCAGTATTGTATTCAACTTCCATTCACTAAAAATAACTAAAAACGATTTGGGCAAGATGAATGTTTTTGAGTAAATGAAACTTGTTCATTTGCCTTTGTAAGACATACAAGTAGTGTTCCGATATTGCCTGAGCGCTGCAACTGTAAGCTGCTGCAACTCCGGCACCACATCTTTTTCAAACCAATCGTTTTTCTTTTGCCAAATCCTGTTTCTTGGTGATGGATGAACCAGCGGTAAATAGTCGGGCAAATAGGTTTTATAATTTTTTACTGTATCAGTCAATGTTTCTTTTACTGTTTCACCCAAGTAATAGTTTTGTGAATACTGCCCGATGAGAATAATGAGTTTTGCTTTCTTCATTTTCTTCAGCAATGATTTATGCCACAGCGGTGCACATTCAGGCCGGGGCGGTAAATCACCGCTCGTTCCTTTGCCGGGATAACAAAAACCCATGGGCGCCAGTGCAAATAATTTATCATCATAGAACTGTTCTTTGCTTACACCCAGCCATCTTCTCAATTCATTGCCGCTGGCATCATCCCACGGTATGCCACTGTTCTGTACTTTTTGCCCCGGCGCCTGGCCAATGATGATGATTTTAGAATGAATACTTGCTTGCAGAATGGGGCGTGGTTTGTTGGGCAAAAATTTTTTGCAGACTGTGCAGGAGCGTATTTGTGCAAGCAGGTTGTTCATGGCAGCAAGATAGCATGGAATGGTTTCATTATTCGTCGGCCTGATAGCAAATAGGTAGTTAATACCAGTAGTACTTTTAGTTTATTCAAATGTGCAGCATTTATTCCTCTGCGCCCTCTGCTACTCAGCGTGAGAGTTTCTTTTTTGCACGCAGAGGGAGAGAGGTCGCTGAGTAGAATTACAATTTGTTTGTCATCTTTCCTAAGCATAAAGCATATTTTTATTATACAAATGATATAACCACCCATCCCCGCATTTTATAAATTTGAACACAAAGCAATTTGTAACCACACCCGTTCATCATGCCATTACAAAACAGGGTAACACCCTCCAGCACCATTGTGGCCACAGCAGAACGTGGCGCCTTTACGGGCAATCGTGGTGTAATTCATAATGAACAGAAGCAAATTGTAAAACACCACGCCGTAAAATACTGGATTACCTGTGTGCCGGAGTACAAAGGCAAACGAAGAGCACTGATGACCCCCAACCGCTGGACGGAATTGTTTTTCTTAGATGAAGCCGCCGCTTTTGCAGCCAGCCACCGCCCTTGTGGTTTTTGCAGGCACGCCGACTTTAAACGGTTCAAACAATTGTGGCTGCAGGCCAACGGTAAACAATAGGGTTTACCTGCACATGTAAACATGAATGTAATTGACAATCTTATTCATCAGGAACGATTGGATAAACACCATTTGCAAAAAACCTTTGCTGCCATATTAAACACATTGCCCGGTGGTGTTTTTGTGCAGCTTGCTGAAGACCCCGCTGCGTATTTGTGGCAGAGTCAGCAACTGTATGCATGGAGTTTTAGCGGTTATCAAAAAACGAAAACCAGTAACAGCCATGCCATGGTGCAGGTGCTTACACCCGCCAGTTATGTGGAAGTGTTCAGATGCGGGTATGAGGTGCAGGTGCATGCAACAGCGGGAGGATAAGATTGTATAAACAGTACGCTGTTATAAAAGAATTTTACAGAAGAAGATTTTTGAAAGGCAGGTTGCAGGGCAGGGTGATGTGCTGCTATAGCGTTGCACTTACAACAACCGTGCACCCCAATAACAGCCCATCCCGGTTATACAAAAATATACAGGTATAGGCGTTTAGACAACCCAAATTTATTCTCGGATGTTTTATGGCCCTTATTTCTCAACAAAGATGATTTACTGCTTCACAAACCAAAAAGCGGGTTAATAAAGCTATAATTTAATTATAATCACCAAAAATACTTGAACAACCAAAATCCCTAAGGGACAACTAAACGCCTATACCAAAAAATATATTTTCGTTTCACTTTGAATTTTCGTACAGAAAGTGGTGGCCGCTTAACTGAAACCTGAATAAACAACTGAAATCAGTTATCTTCGCCCCGTTATAAACTTCTGCTATGCTTCCAAAGTACAAACGCATCCTTCTCAAACTTTCAGGTGAATCTTTAATGGGTGATAAAAATTTCGGGATGGACTCTGGTGTGATTTCGCAATATGCACAGAGTATTAAAACCATTGTTGATTTAGGTGTGCAGGTGGCCATTGTAATTGGCGGAGGAAATATTTACCGTGGTATGAATGAAGCTGAAACAGGAATTGAAAGGGCGCATGGTGATTATATGGGCATGCTGGCAACCGTTATTAATGGTATGGCGTTGCAGGCAGGTTTGGAAAAAGAAGGTGTTTATACAAGATTGCAGAGCGCTATTAAAATGGAACAGATTGCTGAACCTTATATACGCAGACGTGCCATCCGCCACCTGGAAAAAGGCCGTGTTGTAATTTTTGGCGCCGGTACCGGCAACCCTTATTTTACAACCGATACAGCCGGCTCCTTGCGGGCTATTGAAATTAATGCCGGTGTAATTTTAAAAGGTACACGGGTGGATGGTATTTACACTGCTGATCCGGAAAAAGACCCGGATGCCACCCGTTACAACGCCATCACCTTCCAGGAATGCCTGAGTAAAAACCTGCGTGTAATGGATATGACAGCTTTTACACTTTGCATGGAAAATAATTTACCCATTATTGTGTTTGATATGAATAAGCCCGGCAATCTCAAACGTGTTGTTACGGGTGATAAAGTGGGAACGATTGTTACGGGCTGATGTTTACCATCCGGTGGAAATTTTATAGTGCTCTTATTTGGTAAAATAACAGGGTACTGTTAACTTAACCCGTGTTATTTTTAATCTGTACTGTTTATGACGACGAAAGCCCGATCATTAACCCTGGTGAACGAACAGTAAGAAACCTAACTATAAACTCATTCTATGCATACAGGAATTTCTTTACTGACTATACAAACCAATCTGCCTGAAATTATTTTCTTTGGTTTTATTACCCTTATTCTTGGATTTATTATTCATTATTTATGGACGCTGCGCCATGGCAATATGGAAATGCAGGAAATACAACAAAAGAAATATGCGGATGAAGCCCATCAATGGCGTTTAAAATATTATGAACTTACTGAACAGCGGCAGGCCGGCGCTGATGATTTGCAACGCCAGTTGGAAAAAGCTCATACACGACAAATAGAGATGCAGGAAGAAATGGAAGAGCTCCAAAACCTGAATAAACAGTTGCTGCAATCAACCAGGGAAATAAAATCTTCTGCGGCACCTGTTGCAGATGATGCCGCTTCTGAATTACAGCAACAATTAGAAAATGCATTGGCCAGGCAGGTAGAAATGCAGGAAGAACTGAATGAGTTAAACGAACTCAATAAACTTTTACGGCAATCAGCTAAAGAAAAAAAACCCGTTACTTCACTTGTTACAGAAACAGTCCCGGATAATGAGATGCAAAAAGAGCTGGAAAAAGCCCATCAGCGCCAAATGGAAATGCAGCAGGAGTTGCAGCAATTAAAAGAAAAGAATGACCAACTGCTGATGCAGTTAAAAAGCGGATCAGCAACAGCGCCTTCAGTTAATACCAATGATTATTTACAACAACTGAAAACTGCACAGGAGTATTTATCAGAACACAATCAAACCATTGCCAGGTTATTGCAGCAATCAGAGTCAATGGAGCAGGTGCAGGAAAAATACAGGCAGGCGGCAATGCTGAATGAAACACTGAACCAGCAATTACTGTCAGTACAAAATAAACTCCGCTCACGTGAGGAAGAAATTGAACTCATCAACCAGCGGGCCGATGTTACCAGCAATATGAAAGAGCAACTGGAAACAGCTTATGCTGAGTTTCGGGATATGCAGGAAAAAATGCAACGTGTGGAACTGCACCTGGCACAACCGGCCGGCCAGATTCTCAAATACGAAGAACTGGAAGAAGCCAACCGTATTTTGCGGGGCGAAACAGAACATGCCCGTGCCAAACAAAAAGAACTTACAGAAGAAAATTCAAAGCTGGAACAGCAGCTCACCGAACTGGAAACCAAAATCCGTGAACTGGAATTTGAAAAACAGCAGTTTGAAAAACGAAATGAATTTTTGGAGCAGCTCAATTATGACCTGCAGCAAATGAGCGATCAGAACCAGCGCATGGTAACACAAATGCGGCGGTTAACAGAAATTGAGGGGATGCTTTCTAAAATTTCATCAAGCAACACCTGAGCCTGAAAATAAAAGCAAATTTGTTTTACAAAGCCCGCACCACCGGTTATCTTATACTTCTTTAAACCATTTGTTATTACAGTAACCGTAATGAGCTATATCAATCTTATTTCTTTTCCCAATTATTTAGATGCACACCTCCGCCTCATGCATCTGCAGGAGCAGGGCATCAACTGCTGGCTTAAAGATGAAAATACGGTTACCATTGATCCCATTCTTACCAATGCCATTGGAGGTATTAAGTTAATGGTGCATGAAGCACAGGCCGGTCGGGCTGCTGAATTATTGCGGATCATGATGAACAAAGAACATGAGGCCACGCCCTGCCCCCAATGCCACTCACTTAATGTTGAATATATTGTTACCCACCGTAAAGCAGGTAACTGGCTGAGCGCTATTGCCACTTTTTTGCTGGGTGATTTTGCCATGGCGCCACATAAAGTATATCATTGCTTTGATTGTGGCCATGAGTTCAGCCCCGGTAAAAGCCCGGAGGTTTCAGATACATAATAACCATTAAGAAAATGCCGTTAATGAAAGCCCGGATGTTTTTCTTTGTAACTTTCCGGTTTCAATGCCTGCTGTATGTTAGAACGTTTTGTAGAATTCTGGAACAACATCAACCCTATTCAAAGGTTGATGACCGTGCTGGCGCCCCTGCTTTTCTTTTGGTTGCTGGAGTATGTAATTCCTTTGTTCGCATTTGATAAAAAGTATAACAAACTCCGCCATACAGGTGTAAACCTCGTTTTTTTAGCCACCTCATTTATTGTGAACATCCTGCTGGGCATACTTACCGTTGGTATAAGTGTATGGGTTACAAAAAATGAACTGGGGTTGATGAACTGGGTTGCCATACCGCTCTGGGGAAAAATAATTTTTACATTGTTTATTATGGATTTGTTTGCCCAATACATTCCGCATTACCTCTTGCACAAGGTAAAATTCTTATGGCGGTTTCATGTGGTGCACCACAGCGATACACATGTGGATGTGAGCACAGGCACACGGCATCATCCGGGCGAGTGGATCATCCGTGAAAGTTTTACCATGGTTGGAATTGTATTGATGGGCGTGCCTGTGGGTTTGTATTTTATGCACCGCAGCTTCCAGGCGCTGTTTACCTATTTTAATCATGCCAATATTCAATTACCTAAATGGCTGGACAGAACAATTGGTTTAGTTTTCGTTTCACCTGATATGCACAAGTTTCACCACCACCACAAACGCCCGTGGACGGATATGAATTTTGCCAACAGTTTTTCTATTTGGGACAGAGTGTTTGGCACATTGGTATATGATGATACAAAGAAGATACACTACGGCATTGACACACTGGATGATGCATTGGATGAAAACGTGGGCTTTCAGTTAAAAGTTCCTTTTGATTTGAGTGTGCAGGTAACACAGCCGCAGGAAGAAAATAAATGAACACATCTCTTTTAACAGATAGCCAGCTTTATGCACTTAAACAGAATAAACGTTTAAGTAAAGAAATTCGATTAGCAGTGGGGGAAGAGTTGGGAAAAAGAAATCTTTCTGAAGCGGAGACACAAAATTTAGTGAATGGGTTTGAAATAAGAAAGCAGGGTTCTCAAAAAAAGCTTGCTTTTAAATGGAAGGTCTTACTGTTGATTTTTCCATTTTTCTTTGTTATACACAATATCATTGCTTCTATTATTCTTGATAAAGGTGAAGAGCGCAAATGGAAAGAATACTGGCTTTTTGTTTCTTTAGGTTTTTTACTTTATACAATATTGATTATAGTTTTTGCACGGCGCCTTGCAAATTAATTATTCATACTTTCTTTCTCCTTCTTCTCCCTTTCCTCCTTTGCCTTTTTCCAGATGCGGAACATCACTTCATTGTCTTTCAAAAATTGTTTCAGTCTTTCTTCGGGAGTTTTTGACATCCAGATTTTAAGCTGAAGTTCTTTGATATGTTGGGGTGTGTCATTCATTGATAAGGTTAAAGGTATTTAACTTTAAAACTGATATCCATTTACGAATGTAAGCTTTATCCAATGCTGCTGTTTCCCATAAGTGAAGAATATCATCCATTTGAATACCGCTCTGAAAATCCTGTATCCAAATAAGTTTTGAAATAAGCAAATCTTCAGCAGAAACAATATAAATTTCTATGCCTTCAAATACTGCTTTTTGGCGGCGGTTAAATTCTTCCCTGCGGAACACTTCATTCTTCAGTATTACAAAATCTGCTTTAAAGCCCGATGCATGATCTATAACATTAAACAGTGAGAGGTTATGAATGGCGTCATTTATAGAATCAACATCACAATAGTAATCGCCGGAAAAATGGTTTGCGAAAGATTCCACATCTTTTGGCTGAAGATGTACAATAAAATCAAAATCCCTGGTAGCTCTCGGAATGGTGTAAACACTCATTGCCACACTTCCCGAAAGCATGTAAGGAATATTATGCGAATGAAAATAGAAAACGATTTTTTTCAAAAACTCAAACATGAAAAATGGTTGAATGCCGAAGTAACAAAATAATTCTGAGCCCCAGGCCGAATAATTTTCATTTGCCCACGGGCTGCGGGATGCGAAGGGGTAGTGTGAAGCGCAGCGAAACACCGAAGCCCGCAGCAGCCCGAATACAAGTTGAATAAAGTTACAGTTGCTCACAGCCCCAACACTTCTTTTCCTAACAGCCGTTCTTAAACCTTCACAAAAAAATTACATCTTATACCAAATAGTTGTTTATTTTTACGCCTCAATTAAAAAACAAAAGGTTGGCAAACACAACAACATATTGCAACTCTTACAGCAGCAACGCTGTGGTTTTTGTTTTTTCTCCACAACCCCGACGTGGTTTCTGACAGGACGAGCCCTTCACCATGGCCCCTGTCAGTGAACGTTTTCCCCGAACCATTTTCTTTTCTGGATTGGTTATCCGCTTTTGAGTAAGCATATCTGCAAGCATGAACAACGAAGAAATTATTATACGTGTAGCCAATAGTGGCGACATTCATTATGCTGAAACCATTACCACCCAAATGGAGCAGAGCGCCAAAGCACGTGGTACGGGCATCGCTAAACGAAGCCCTGAATACATTGCTGAAAAAATGAATGAAGGCAAAGCCGTGATTGCACATTTGAACGATGGCACATGGATTGGCTTTTGTTATATTGAAACATGGAGCCATGGTGCATTTGTGGCCAACAGCGGATTGATTGTTGTGCCCGGTTATCGTAAAAGCGGTGTGGCAAAAAACATTAAGAAAAAAATATTTGAACTCAGTCGTCAGTTATTTCCCGAAGCAAAAATTTTTGGTTTAACAACAGGACTTGCTGTAATGAAAATCAATTCTGATTTGGGTTACGAACCTGTTACGTACAGTGAGTTAACACAGGATGAAGAATTTTGGGCGGGTTGTAAAAGTTGTGTGAACTATGACATTCTCATGAGCAAAGAGCGCAAGAATTGTATGTGCACCGCCATGCTCTACGACCCTGCCGACCATTACGAACCCGAAGAAACCAAACAGTTTTTTGAAGAAAATAAAAGCGGGCTGGAGCGATTGCTTCGTTTTAAAGAATGGAAATTTATTAAAGCGTTAAGGAAGCCCCCATCCCCTGAAGGGGGGCAAGGCAGCTCTCCGGCTAAAAACAAAAAGTTCTTCAGTTCATTGTTTCATTTTTAATAAGGTTACCAGCAGGGTTGCTACTATGTTGCTTCTGTGAAGCCTGTGCTGAGCGAAGCCGAAGCATCGCACACTTGTACGTTCTTAATTCTATTCATCAAAAAAACTCCGAAATAAATGTCACTTGCAAATAATAGTAAGGCTAATCATCCCCCTTTAGGGGATAGGGGCTCCGTTGTAGTTCTTGGTTTCAGCGGTGGATTAGATACCACCTATTGCGCCAAATACCTGAGTGAAGAAAAAGGATATGAAGTGCACAGCATCATTGTAAACACTGGTGGTTTTGATGAAGCAGAACTCAAGCGCATTGAAACACATGCTTACAACCTCGGTGTAAAAACGCATACTGCTGTTGATGCGGTAAAAGGTTATTACGACCGTATTATAAAATATTTAGTGTTTGGCAATTGCTTAAAGAACAATACCTATCCTTTAAGTGTGAGTGCAGAACGATTGGTACAGGCATTGCATATTGCTGAACATGCAAAGCAACTTAATGCTTCTGCTGTTGCCCATGGCAGCACAGGAGCGGGCAACGACCAGGTGCGTTTTGATATGATTTTTAATATCATGCTGCCCGGCGTTGACATCATTACTCCCATACGTGATATGAAGCTGAGCCGTGAAGAAGAGATTGCTTATCTCAAAAGCAAAGACGTGGAAATGAATTTTGAAAAAGCAGTGTACAGCATCAACAAAGGATTGTGGGGCACCAGTGTGGGCGGTAAAGAAACACTCAACAGTAAAGGCATATTGCCCGAAAAAGCATGGCCCACACAGTTAACAGCAGAAGGAACCGGTACTTTGGAATTGGGATTTGAGAAAGGTGAGTTGTATTTTGTTAACGGAAATAAATTCAATCATCCATCAGAAGCAATTGAAGAAGTGCAGAAGATAGCCGGTCCGTTTGCCATTGGCAGAGATATTCATGTGGGCGACACCATCATTGGTATTAAAGGCCGTGTGGGCTTTGAAGCAGCAGCGCCTATGATTATTTTAAAAGCACATCATGCACTGGAAAAACATGTGCTCACCAAATGGCAACTGCAGTGGAAAGACACACTGGCACAGTTCTATGGCAACTGGCTGCACGAAGGACAAATACTCGACCCTGTGATGCGTGATATAGAAGCGTATTTTGAAAACAGTCAGCAGAACGTAACAGGTACTGTGTTTGTGCAACTGATGCCCTATCGTTTTATGATTGAAGGTATTGAAAGCAGGTTTGATTTAATGAGCAGCAAGTTTGGTAAGTATGGAGAAATGAACAGTGGTTATACAGGAGAAGATGTAAGAGGCTTTAGTACCATCTTTGGAAATCAGACGAGGATCTGGAACTCTGTTCAAGAGGAAAATCAAAAATAATGAGCACAAAAAAAATACAAGCAGGAATTATTGGAGGCGCAGGTTACACAGGCGGCGAGTTAATTCGTCTGCTCATTCATCATCCGTTTACTGAAATCAAATTCATACACAGCAGAAGTAATGCAGGGAAGTTGGTATCAACAGTGCATCAGGATTTGGTGGGAGAAACAGATTTAGTTTTCAGTAATGATAACTCCCCTTTAGGGGATGGGGGCATTGATGTTTTGTTTTTATGTTTGGGTCATAGTGAATCAAAAAAGTTTTTAACTGAGAATAAAATTGCCGATACTGTTAAAGTAATTGATTTAGCAAATGATTTTCGATTATCAACAAATGGCCAACGGCCAACATACAACGGACGGCCATTCATTTACGGATTACCTGAATTAAACAAAGAACAAATTCAATCAGCACAAAACATTGCCAATCCTGGCTGTTTTGCTACAGCTATTCAGTTGGGATTACTGCCATTAGCGAAAGCAGGATTGCTTTCTGATGTTTATACAACAGGCATTACAGGAAGTACAGGTGCAGGACAGAGTTTATCAACAACATCGCATTTTAGCCGGAGAGCAAATAATATTCAGGCATATAAAACTCTTACACATCAGCACTTAGGTGAGATACATGAGTCGTTGCATAAATTACAGGAGAGTTTTCCTGGCTCCCCTTCAGGGGCGGGGGGGCTCAACTTTGTTCCGTGGCGGGGTGATTTTACAAGAGGTATCTTCATCAGCTCACAATTAAAGTGCGATAAAAGTTTGGAAGAGCTGAATTTATTGTATGAGGATTTTTATAAAGACCATCCGTTTACACACATCACCAAAGAATCTGTGTTTTTAAAACAAGTAGTAAACACCAATAAGTGTGTTATTCAACTGGAGAAAGTGGGTAAGCATTTGGTGGTACATTCTGTTATTGATAATTTATTAAAAGGAGCCAGCGGACAGGCAGTGCAGAATATGAATCTGATGTTTGGACTGGAGGAAACGGCGGGGCTGAACCTTAAAGCAAACTTTTTTTAAGCAGTGGGTTAAAGGTGCAGGGTTTAGGGTATAGGGAAAACAAGAACACAGCGAACGTTTTTAAAATGAGAGATTATAAAAAACTGGAAGTTTGGAAAAAGGCCCATGAGCAATATATGCTCATAAAGCGGAATATTGCTTCAAAATTTCCCAAAGAAGAACGCTATGAACTTACATCACAACTTCAAAGAGCGTCATTATCCATTCCATTAAATATTGTGGAAGGCTGCGGACGATTTACAGATAAAGATTTTGCTTATTTTCTGGACACATCATTGGGCTCAACGAACGAGGTTGACTATTGTTGTCTGGTTGCTTATGAATTGAACTATATTAATGAAGAAGAATATAATAATGTAATTAAACTGGTGAATGAGGTAAGAGGGATGCTTATAAATTTTATTAAGTTCCTGAGAAACGGAGGTTCCGCTTCAAAGCCCTAAACCCTACACCTTAAACCTTATACCTTGATATGAATTTATTTGACGTATATCCAATCAACAACATCACCATCACAAAAGCCAAAGGCTCTTACGTATGGGATGACAAAGGCGAGCAATACTTAGATATGTATGGCGGTCATGCGGTTATCAGCATTGGTCACACACATCCGCACTGGGTAAAGCGAATTGAAGAACAGTTGCACCAGATTGCCTTTTATTCCAACTCCATTAAGATTCCTATACAGCAGCAACTGGCAGAGAAGTTGGGAAAAATGAGCGGAAAAGAAGATTACCAACTCTTTCTCTGTAACAGCGGTGCTGAAGCCAATGAAAATGCATTGAAGCTTGCAAGCTTTCATAACGGCAGAAAAAAAATAATTGCATTCAGCAAAGCATTTCATGGAAGAACATCGCTTGCCGTAAGTGCAACCGATAATAAAAATTACATCGCCCCTGTAAATGAAACAGAGAATGTAATCTTTCTGCCGTTTAATGATGAAGCTGCTTTGCAAAAAGCATTTGCTGCTTATGGGAAAGAAATTTCTTCAGTTATCATTGAAGGAATACAGGGTGTTGGCGGTATCAATGTAGCGGACAATTCATTTTTGAAATTAATCCGCAGCTTGTGCGATGAACATGGAGCTGTGTACATAGCCGATAGTGTGCAATGCGGTTACGGAAGAAGCGGTAAATTTTTCAGTCATGATTATGCGGGTGTGAATGCAGACATCTACACCATGGCAAAAGGCATGGGCAATGGATTTCCCATCGGCGGCATCATCATTGCGCCACATATCAAACCCAAACATTTTCAGCTGGGCACTACGTTTGGCGGTAATCACTTAGCCTGTGCGGCTGCGTTAGCCGTGCTGGAAGTAATAGAAGAAGAAAAACTGATGGGCAATGCAGTGATGATGGGTAAATATTTAAAAGAACAACTGGAACAGATTGATGGAATTGAAAATGTAAGAGGCAGGGGATTGATGATTGGCTTTGATGTATCAGAACAATACAAAGACCTGAAGAAGAACTTACTCATCCATCAAAAAATATTTACGGGAGAAGCCAGGCCAAATGTCATTCGCTTGCTTCCAAGCCTGGCGTTGAAGAAGAAAGATGCAGAGATGTTTATTGATTGTTTGAGAGAAGAAGCAGCCCCCTCTAACTCCCCCCAAGGGGGAGAATAGCACGGCACAAGGCTCACTTGTTTACGACTATAAGTAATATGCAGGCTGGTTGATAAATGGTGATTAGAATTAGTTTGTTGATTTGTTAGATTAAAAAGTTTGTAAAAGATTTTCAGCGCCGCCTCCTCAATTAAACCTCATTTCCGCTTTCCTTCTCCTTTTGGAGAAGGTGCCTGAAAGGCGGATGAGGCAGAGAGGAGGAAGGGTGGTGAGGCCGAAAAAATATGAAACAGTTTATCTCCGTTCATGATGTATTAAGCCCCTCCTTGGGAGGGGTTGGGGAGGCCATTGATGCACTGGTGCAAAAGGCACTTGCATACAAAGCCAATCCCTTTTCTGATAAAGCATTGGGTTCTGGCAAGCGAATGGGTTTAATTTTTTTAAATCCAAGTTTGCGTACACGCCTCAGCACACAAATAGCAGCAGAGAATTTGGGTATGCAGCCCATTGTTTTCAATGTGGGCAGTGAAGGCTGGACATGGGAGTTTGAAGAAGAAGCCATCATGAGCGGTACATCCGTTGAGCATGTAAAAGATGCTGCACCCATTCTTGGAAATTATTTTGACATTCTTGCAATAAGAACATTTCCTGGTCTGAAGATTAAAGAAGATGATTACAGCGAACTCTTCATTAAACAATTCATTAAGTATGCAGGCGTACCTGTAGTGAGTTTGGAAAGCGCTACATTACATCCACTGCAATCATTAACAGATATTCTTACAATTCAGGAGCAGCTTTCTTTGAACCCCCCTTCGGGGGGCAGGGGGGCCAAAATTGTATTGACATGGGCTCCCCACATCAAACCCCTTCCGCAATGTGTGGCCAACAGTTTTGCACAATGGATAAACGCATGGAACCTCACCCCAACCCTCTCCAAAGGAGAGGGAGAAAAACGCTTTGAGTTTGTAATCACCCATCCGCAGGATTATGAACTGGATGAACAGTTTACAAAAGGAGCAACTATCACCCACAATCAGGAAGAAGCGTTAAAAGATGCAGACTTTGTATATGTAAAAAACTGGAGTACCTGTACTGATTACGGAAAAATTTATTGCAACGACCCTGAGTGGATGCTCACAGAAGAAAAATTAAAACAAACCAATAATGCACGCATCATGCATTGTTTGCCTGTAAGAAGAAATGTGGAACTGAGTGATGAAGTATTAGACAGTCAGCATAGTATTATAACACAACAGGCATCAAACAGAGTTTGGGCTGCTCAGGCAGTACTCTCTGAAATATTAAAAGCAAGCCCCCATCCCCTGAAGGGGGGCAGTTAACACTCTAACTAAATGTAAGAGTATGAAAGATAACATGTATTATGGCGCAAGTCACTTGATTTTTCAACGTGCGGAGGAACTTCGAAACAGAATGACTCCCGCTGAAGAGTCTCTTTGGCGTCATTTACATATTAATGAATGGAAGCTGAAATTCAGAAGACAGCATCCCATATCTAATTATGTTGTAGATTTTTATTGCCATTCCATAAAACTTGTAATTGAACTGGATGGAGGAATTCATGAGGTTGAAGAAGTAAAAAGATTAGATGAAGAACGTGAGGAAAACCTGAAAGCATTAGGTTTAACTGTTATTCGGTTCAGGAATGAAATGATATTTAATAATAAGAAAACCGTACTTGAAACAATTTCGAATCATATCAAACTGCTGCAAAGTCCCCCTTTAGGGGATAGGGGCAAAAGATTGTATGTGATAAAGATTGGAGGGAATATTATTGATGATGAAACTGCTTTACGCAATTTCCTTTCAGACTTTTCGCAATTATTCGGAGGGCATACAAACACCCCTTCAGGGGATGGGGGCAAAAAAGCAATTTTAGTACACGGCGGTGGTAAACTGGCAACAAGAATTGCTGAAGCAATGGGAGTTCAGCAACAGATGATAGACGGACGAAGAATCACCGATGCAGAAACACTGAAGATTGTAACAATGGTATATGCAGGATATATCAATAAAAATATTGTGGCACAGCTACAGTCGCTCGGATGTAATGCTATAGGTTTAAGTGGTGCAGATGGAAATTCAATAAAGGCTCATAAAAGGTCGGAGGGTAAAGCCTCCCCCTCGGGGGGAGGTTTGGTGGGGGCTGTTGATTACGGCTTTGTAGGTGATATAGATGAAGTAAATGCTGAGCTGCTCCACACAATTTTACATATGAACGATGCTGTTGTACTGGCTCCTATCACCCACGATGGTAACGGACAACTGCTCAACACCAATGCCGATACCATTGCCCAGGAAACAGCAAAAGCAATGAGTAAATTATATGATGTGGAGCTTATTTACAGCTTTGAAAAAGCAGGTGTGTTGCTGGATGTGAATGATGGTGCTTCAGTTGTTCCGCTTATTAATCCGATAACATATGAACAACTTAAAGAACAAGGAAAAATATTTGCAGGTATGCTGCCCAAATTAGATAATGCGTTTGCAGCAGTTAACAGCGGGGTAAAAAAAGTCATCATCGGCAAAGCAGAAGAATTACACGATTTAATCAACGGAACAAAAGGCACCACTATCAGTAATGAATGAGCAAATCAAAATATTATACCGGGAAGCAGTTGAGTTATTAAAACAACTCATCAGCACACCTTCTTTCAGCAAAGAAGAAAGTGATACCGCTGCCATCATTGGAAAGTTTTTTGCATTGAAAGGAATAGCCGCCAGCAGAGTGGGCAACAATATCTTTGCATTAAATCAGCAATTTGATGAAAGCAAACCCACTATCTTACTTAACTCGCACCATGATACAGTAAAACCGAACAAAGGATACACACTCAATCCTTTTCAACCAATTGAAAAGGATGCCCGCCCGGATGACCCAGTCGGACGGGATAAATTGTTTGGATTAGGTAGTAATGATGCAGGTGGAAGTTTGGTATCCTTAATTGCAACCTTTTTATATTTCTATTCTTATCAAAACTTAAAATACAATATTGCAATTGCTGCAACGGCTGAAGAAGAAATCAGCGGCACAGGTGGTATTGAAATGACGATTCCTTATTTACCAAAGATTGACAGCGCTATTGTAGGCGAACCAACCCAAATGCAAATAGCTGTTGCAGAAAGAGGATTGATGGTGCTGGATTGTATAACATATGGCAAAGCAGGACATGCTGCACGCAATGAAGGCGAGAATGCATTGTACAAAGCCATAAAAGATATTGAGTGGTTTCAAAACCATGCCTTTGAAAAAAACAGTGAGTTGCTTGGAGCCTGTAAGTTTACAGTTACATCAATAGAAACAGAAAACAAACAGCACAATGTGGTGCCGTCTCAATGCAAGTTTGTTGTTGATGTGCGTGTGAATGAGTTGTACAGCTTTGATGAACTGCTGCAAACCATCAAAGCAAATGTGCAGAGTGAAGTAACGCCACGCAGCACAAGATTAAAATCAACCAATATTGCATTAGAACATCCACTGGTAAAAGCTGGAATAGAATTAGGAAGAACCTCTTATGGCTCTCCTACCACCAGCGATAAAGCGCTGATGCCTTTTCCTGCACTCAAGATGGGACCAGGCGATAGCGCAAGAAGTCATACAGCAGATGAATATATTTACCTGGATGAAATTAAAGAAGGAATTGAATTGTATGTTCAGTTATTAGATAGGGTCTTATAAAAATTGTTACAGGTTTCTGGTTACAGGTTGCAAGTAAATAATTCAATCAGTATGAAAAGTTACAGGGAGCTTGAAGTTTATAAAGAATCAAAGCTACTCGCCAGCGAAATTCATAAAATGTCGCTTGCTCTTCCAAAGTTTGAAATGTATGAAGAGGGAAGCCAGATAAGAAGGTCGTCTAAAGCTGTAACATCAGCCATTGTAGAAGGCTATGGAAGAAAACGCTACAAACAGGATTTTATAAAGTTTCTTGTTTATGCACAATCGGAATGCGACGAAACAATTGTTCATCTTGATTTTTTATTTGACACTGAATCATTAAAAGATAAAAGTGTTTACGATTCCTTTTTTGAACGATATACCATTTTAAGTAAGAAGATTAATAATTTTATTCAATGGGTTGAGGAAAACTGGAATAACTTTCCCGATGCGGAGGCCAAATAACCAGAAACCTGTAACCAGAAACCTGAAACAAAAATATGAAACTCTGGCAAAAAGAAAGTACATCAACATCTCAACTGGTAGAACAATTTACTGTTGGCCGTGATAAAGAATTTGATTTACTTCTTGCAAAGTACGATGTGCAGGGCTCCATTGCTCATGTAACCATGTTGGGTGAAGCTGGATTGATGACTAAAGAAGGAACAGCGCTTGCCATCAAAGGACTTAATGAAATTGCAGAAGCCATTCACCATTCACAATTCACTATTGACTCTGGTGTTGAAGATATTCACTCCCAAATAGAAAAACGCCTCACCGAAAAAATCGGCGAAGCAGGCAAAAAAATCCACAGCGGCCGCAGCCGTAACGACCAGGTGGCGGTTGACATCAAGCTATACCTCCGTGCAGAAATCAGCAACATCAAAACAGAAGTAAAACATTTGTTTGATTTACTCATCAGCAAAAGCGAAGAACATAAAGACAAACTCATTCCTGGCTACACCCATCTGCAAATAGCCATGCCATCATCTGCAGGTCTGTGGTTGGGCGCTTATGCTGAAAGTTTGGTGGATGATTTGGAACTGCTGGCAGCAGCATATCACATTGTCAACAAAAACCCATTGGGCAGCGGCGCTGGCTATGGTTCATCTTTTCCATTAAGCAGAAAAAGAACAACCGATCTTTTAAATTTTGCCACACTTAATTGGAACTCTGTTTATGCACAAATGACAAGAGGCAAAGCGGAGAAAGCAACTGCCACCGGCATCAGCGCCATTGCAGCCACGCTCAGCAAACTTTCAATGGACTGCTGTTTGTATATGAATCAAAACTTTAGTTTCATCTCTTTTCCTGATGAACTCACCACTGGCAGCAGCATTATGCCGCATAAAAAAAACCCGGATGTATTTGAATTGATTCGTGCCAAATGCAATCGTATGCAATCCATCCCCAATGAAATCACTTTACTCATCAGCAATCTTCCATCAGGCTATCACAGAGATTTACAACTCACCAAAGAAATTCTCTTTCCTGCCATTGAAGAAATCAAAGCCTGTTTGCAAATGATGCAGCTCATGCTGCAAAACATCAGCATCAAAGAAAATATTCTGGCAGATGAAAAATACAAATACCTCTTTAGTGTGGAAGCCGTGAATGAACTGGTGAATAAAGGCGTACCGTTCCGTGAAGCGTATCAGCAGGTGGGCAATGCCATTAACAAAGGCAAATTCAATTACAATCTTCAGCAACTGCATCATTCACATGAAGGCAGCATCGGAAATTTATGCAATGATGAAATAACAAATGAAATGAACAAAGCGCTGCAGAAGTTTTAATCAATCCAATCAATTCTTCTCTGTTGGTCTGATCTCCTCATCTTTCACTTTATCATACACACGTATGTAAACCGTCCATTGAAAATTGGTGTATTCTGCTATAAGGTCCAGCACGAGATTCCTGTAAACCGTTCCATCTTCTTCCATTCTAAACTGATTGCTCCACAAACGTAACTCTTCAGTGGGTGCACTGTAAGGCGATATGGCAACCAACCCGCTCACACCGGTTTTCAGCAGGGCTTTGCCGGCAAGGTCATTATAATAGGCTTTGTAATTCCGTTGCAGCTCTTTAATATCTTCCGTTGTAAACAGCACAGCCTCCCACACCCAGCTCTGGTATTTTTGATTGCTGTAAGAAACAATCCTGGTTTGCAAAGCACCTTTAATTTCAACTTTGGATATGTATTCAGAATTCTGCTCACCATCATTCAGCGCATTACCACGTATGTTGCGGTAGTTATACGGAAAGTCCCTGATCACTTCATTGATCTGCGGCTTAATACTCACAAAAGGAGATCGGAGTTGGGCTGAAGAAGAAAAAACAAGGAATACGAGTACTGTTGTAAAGATGTTTTTATACATGAATATTGGAATTTGAACACAAATTAAGCATGTTTCGGGTACTTTCACGCAGGCGACGTTAGAAAATTACGGGGATACCCGTAGTATTCACAGGTGAAAAAACATGTCCTCAGGTATTGCATATTGGCATTGTGCTTGCTATCTTTAAAGCATAAATCCAATGATATGAAAACTGCTATTCGCAAAAGTTCCGCTGTTCTGCTTTCATTCAAACAAATCGTTCACTTGCTGGTGGAATCATTTGAAAGCCCGCAAAAAAAACAGTTTAAAAGACTAAAGGACTTTATTGCTTAATGAAATTTACACAGTGGTCTCCAACCCCATGAAAGCCATATACTCCAGGTGTGTGGCTTTTTATTTTTTAATACAATGGGTGGTACCGACGCCAGTATACATGGCAGCTTTTTTGTTGAGCAAAGAGAAATCCCGGGCGAAGCTTCGGGACGTTGCACACTTCATCGTTCCTTTTTCAATTAAGCATCAAATCCTTAACCAACTGCAATACGTCTTTTGTTGAAGTAACTGCATCTTTACCCCTTCATGAGAGCTGCCGCTTCTCTTATTTAAACATTTATACCCCTGGCCTGTTATACTGTAAATGAATATTGAAATAATTACAGGCAGCCCACGTGAAAACAGTGTTACCCACCGTGTGGCTTTATTCCTGCAAAAGCATTTATCAGCTCATACACAACATTATGCAGAAGTTATTGATGTGAGAGATTGGGAACTGCCCATGCTGCAGAATGTATTTACAAGCGTGGAAACAACACCTGATGCGTTTAAACCATTAAGCAAACGCATGTTTGCTGCTCATGCATTTATTCTGGTAACGCCTGAGTACAATGGCAGTTACACGCCTGCCATGAAAAATTTGCTGGATCATTATCCCAGGCAAACACATAAAGCATTTGGTATTGTTACGGCCAGCCCGGGTGTGATGGGCGGTATGCGTGCCACACAGCAAATGCAATTACTCATCAATGCATTATTCGGTATTGCCAGCCCTTATATGCTGGTGGTGGGGAATGTAGAAAAGCGGTTTGATGCAGAAGGAAATTTGCTGGATGAAAGCTTTCAGAAAACAATTGATGTTTTTGTAAAAGAGTTTTTATGGCTGGCAGAGCGTTTGCACAGGGAAACAGTTTTGAAGTAAGACCCGGTTCAGACATGTATGGTTTGCCGGGCAGGTTCAACAGCACTGCAAACCTTATAGTTCTTCCAATACCTGATTTAATATGATTTTCTGAAAAAGGAGCTTTACATTTGCACCTTCAAAAGGATTTATCAACGGCTCTTTTTTCAATACACCATGAGTGATGAAATAAAACACGAGTGTGGCCTTGCCTTCATTCGTTTACGTAAACCTTTCTCTTATTACCAGAAACATTATGGTTCAGCGTTGTACGGTCTCAACAAGTTGTACCTGCTGATGGAAAAGCAACACAACCGTGGGCAGGATGGCGCAGGTATTGCAGCAGTAAAATTAGATGTGGAACCGGGTTATCCTTTTCTCAGCCGCACAAGAAGCAGCGCCAACCAACCCATTGCAGATATTTTTCATAAGATTGGGCAGGAAATACAGGAGCTGGAAAAATATCAGCCCGATATTAAACAGCATCCCGGTTTAATGAAAGGTCATATTCCTTTTTTGGGTGAAGTAATGCTGGGCCACCTGCGTTACGGCACACAGGGAAAAAACAATGTTGAATTTTGCCACCCTTTTATCAAACGCAACACACATCCTTCAAGAAACTTAGCGCTGGCAGGTAATTTTAATTTAGTAAATACGGAAGAACTGTTTGGATTGGTGAATATTGATCCCGGGGAGTTTCAGCGCCAGAGCGATCTGGCAGCTATGATGGAAGTGGTGCATCATTTCCTGGTAAAAGAAGATGAAGAACAACCCAATAACCCTCAAATATGCAAACTGCTTAAAAGAGCAACACCTTTGTTTGATGGTGGTTTTACCGTGGGAGGTATGACGGGTAATGGAAGCAGTTTCGTTATTCGTGATGCACATGGCATTCGCCCGGCGTATTATTATATTAATGATGAAGTAATTGTTGCAGCCAGTGAACGTGCTGCTATAAGAACCACCTTTAACGTGGGCGAAAACGAAGTGCTGGAATTAATGCCGGGCCAGGCATTAATTGTAAACCCCGACGGGAATTATGGTGTTGAACAGATACTGGAACCAAAAGAAAGAAGGGCCTGTTCATTTGAACGTATTTATTTCAGCCGTGGCAGCGATGAAAAAATTTACAGGGAACGGATTACACTGGGCCACAAACTCAGCAAACGTATTCTTGAACATATCAATTATGATTTAAAGAATACCATCTTTTCCTATATACCCAACACAGCAGAAGTGGCTTTTTATGGTTTGGTAAAAGGCATGGAAGAATATCTCAATCAGAAGAAAGTGGAACGCATCATGAGCTGGAATGGTGAGTTTGATGAAGAGAAACTTTCTGAAATGGTGAACCGAAAAATTCGCCAGGAAAAAATTGCCATTAAAGATGTTAAGCTCCGCACTTTTATTACGGAAGACAGCAACCGCAATGAAATGGTGCAGCATGTGTATGATATTACGTACGGAACGGTGCGTGATGGCGTGGATACACTGGTGGTGATTGATGATTCCATTGTACGTGGCACCACCCTCAAAGAAAGTATTGTGCGGATGCTGGGGCGCCTCAAACCAAAGAAAATTATTATTGTTTCCAGTGCGCCGCAAATACGTTATCCTGATTGTTACGGTATTGATATGAGTAAGATGGGCGATTTTGTGGCGTTCCGTGCAGCCATTGAATTATTAAAAGAACGTGGCCAGGAAAATTTGATTGATGAATTGAAAAATACCATCAAAGAAATGGCACGCAACAATCAGCTGCATACAGAAAATGTAGTTCGCCGTTTATACAAATCATTTACAACAGAAGAAATAAGCGACAAGATTGCCCGGCTCATTACACCAGCCGGTTTTGAAATTCCGGTGCAGGTTATTTACCAGAACATTGAAGACCTGCATGCCAGTTGTCCCACCAATACGGGGGATTGGTATTTCACAGGTAACTATCCCACACCCGGCGGTAATAAAGTATGCAACAAAGCATTTTTAAATTACCTGGATGGTAAAAATGTGAGAGGCTATTAATTGTTTACAAGGTGCAGTGAACCATTGAACAGGAAATTTGTTATTTATTGTTGCCGTCTTTAAAATCATTTTCAGGTATTGAATGAATCAACCGTCTTTTACAGGGCGGTTTTTTATTTTAGTAAATTCTGTAGTCGAAAATAGCTCTGTAGTTTGCCCGGCAACTTTTCCTTACAAATAAAAATTCATTCTACCTTTACCTGCAATGAAAACAGTCCTTCTTATCCGCCATGCAAAAAGTAGCTGGGCTGATGCAGGCATGGATGATTTTGACCGGCCATTAAATGAACGGGGCAAAACAGATGCACCTGCTATGGCGCAACGCCTGGTGAAACGAAACATCATCATTGATGCCTTCATCAGCAGTACTGCCAAACGTGCACGCAAAACCTGTTTGTATTTTATGGAAGCATACCAACGGAATAAAGAAGATATGATTGCCATGCAACAACTCTACCTGGCGCCACCTGAAATTTTTTATGAATGTATTGCAGAACTGGATAATGAATTTTCAAACATTGCTTTGTTTGGCCACAACAATGGTATTACTGAATTCGCCAATTCGTTAACAGATGCAAGAATTGAGAACATGCCCACCTGCTCCATCTTTGCTGTAAAAGCAAATTGCAAAAGCTGGAAAGAATTTAAAAATGCAAAAAAAGAATTCTGGTTTTTTGATTATCCTAAAAATGCATAACGCTTACCAGGCAGCAAACCGTAACTCTTGAGTGGCGCTGGATTTATTGTCTTTCAGATTTACACCTGTATAGGTAGAGCTGGCCACCTGCCATTCATCGCTGATGAAATCAAGTTCATAGCGGGGAGAAAGAATATCCAGTGTAAAGGTCTCCGCATTTTTGTTTTCGCTCCAGGCGCCATCATAAGTGGTAACGCCATCGTTTACTTTTACTTTACCATCAGCCGTAAATGTAAACTTCATGCCACTATAAAGCAGGGTGTAAACAGCGCTGTGATCTCTTGCAAAACTCACACGCCATTCTTTTGAGATGAGGATGCTGGTAAGGGTTGGGGGCTCTTCTTTTTTGCGGCAACCTGCTCCAAAAATGAACATAAGAATAACGGGTACTAATAGTTTTTTCATAAGACTTGCGGTTTCAGCGTAAATATACAACGAAAAATTTCTGTTTATAGTATGTAAACAAAGAGCCCCGGTACTAAGTCCGGGGCTGCTTATTCAAAAAGACATTTTTATTTTATATCATACTTGAGCTTGTAACGCTCATACAGTTGTTTGTGCTTGTCATCCAGGTTTACCGGCCGGCCCTGTATGTACACAGCGCTGATGAGGCTGGTACGCATATCAAGAATATCGCCTTCACTAATTACAATATTGGCATCTTTACCTGCTTCAACAGAACCGGTAATATGATCAATACCCAGAATTTTTGCGGCGTTTAAAGTAATGGCGGTTAATGCCTGTTCTTTAGTAATACCATAAGCCGCAGCAGTACCGGCATTAAACGGAAGGTTGCGTCCACGGGTTTGCCCGTCTTCATCATTAATGGCATAGAGCACACCTGCGTTTTGTAAATACGTGGCCGATTTGTAAGGCAGGTCCACATCATCATCCGGCGTGGTGGGTAATGCATGGCGCTGACCAAGGATTACTGCAATATTGTTCTGCTTCAGCAAATCAGGAATTAAAAAACTTTCACTGCCGCCCGCAATCACCACATCAAAACCAAACTCTTTTGCAAAATCAATGGCGGCCAGCATTTCCTTTACAATATCACAATGCACAAACAGTTTTTGTTTTTTATCAAACAAATTTTTAACGGCTTCAAATTTTAAATTGGTGGCGCTGTGCACAGCTTCTTTATGATAAGCCCTTGCTTCACGAAAGAAGTTTTTGATTTCTTCAATTTTAGCAAAGCCTTCTTTTACAACATCTGCTGCATTTCTTGTTTCAGCGATTCCTAAAAAAGCAGCAAAGGGATTGGGGCGGAAGAACAGCGATGGCATATCCATGTGCATACCACCATCAGCCGCATAAATGGCATCTTCCCAGTTCCATGCATCTAACTGCACAACAGAGGAAGAGCCGCTGATGGTTCCGCCCTGTGGTACAATATTGGCCAGTAAAATACCATTGCTTCTTAAAGTGTTGATTACCCTTGAATCAGTATTGTAAGCAACCACCGAACGGATATCCGGATTCAACACACCCAGCTCTGTATGATCATTGGTAGCACGCACACTGTTTACTTCCACAAGACCTAATTGTGTGTTGGAAAGAATTAAACCGGGATACACATGTTTACCTTTGGCATCTACCACTTTGGCATCAGCCAGTATCTGAACATTGGCGCCTACTTCCGCAATTTTTGAATCAACAATTTTTACCGTGCAGTTTTCAATGACCGTTCCGTTACCCACATGCACTGTTCCGTTTTTAATAAAGAGGGTTCCTTTGTTTGCTTTGGCCGGATATACATTATCCTGCGCCATTGCTGCGCCCGTTAACAACGCAGCTATTATTATTGAAATAATTTTTTTCATTGTAATAAGATTTACTGGTTATTGGTTTGGTTTACTTCTTCTGCATCAATTACAAGCAATCCATGGCTGTGATTGTGTTCGCTGCAGGTATGCATGATTTCCATGCTGGGTGAAAACGGAACGGTGGGGGCGCCTGCTCTTTTTTCACCAATCATTTTGGCAATAAGCCTTGCACGTTCTTTGGCAATTTCAACCCGCATCTGTTCATCTTTCTGCCGGTCGTAGTAAACAGTGCCGTCAACAATTGTTATCTGCGCTTTGCAGTAAATGCTCAATGGGTTATCGCTCCACAAAACAACATCTGCATCTTTGCCCACTTTGATGCTTCCCACTTTATCATCCACATGCAGCATTTTAGCCGGATTGAGGCTGCACATTTTAAAAGCATCTTCTTCACTCATACCGCCATACTTAATGCTCTTGGCCGACTCGTGATTCAGATGTCTTGCCATTTCAGCATCATCAGAATTAATAGCCACATTTAAACCCACACGCTGCATAATGGTTGCATTATAAGGAATGGCATCTACTACTTCCATTTTATAATTCCACCAGTCACTAAAGGTAGAAGCCGCAGCGCCATGCTGTTTCATTTTATCGGCTACTTTATATCCTTCCAGTATATGAGTGAATGTGTTTAAAGTGAAACCAAATTTTTCGGCCACACGGATCATCTCGGTTATTTCACTTTGTACATAAGAGTGGCAGGTAATAAAACGTTTTTTGCTGATGATTTCAACCAGGGCATCTAATTCCAGGTCCCTGCGGGGTGCAACGGCTTTTGGGTTTTTCTTTTTCTCTTCATCATATTTTTTCCACAAGGCTTCGTAGTCTTTTGCTCTGGTAAATGCATCCATCAGCACTTCTGCCACACCCATTCTTGTATCAGGAAAGCGGTTGTTTTGATTGGAGCCGGAGCGTTTTACATTTTCGCCCAATGCAAATTTGATAAAGCCGGACCATCCCTGGAATTTCAAACCATCATCATTGGCCCCCCATCTTAATTTAATGAGTTGTGTTTGTCCGCCAATGGTATTGGCTGAACCATGAAGAATATGAGAAGAAGTTACACCACCGCTCAACTGGCGGTAAATATTAATATCATCAGGGTTTAAATTGTCTGCAATACGAACTTCTGATGTTACACTTTGCCCGCCTTCATTAATAGATGCCGCAGCAATATGGGAGTGTTCATCAATAATACCGGCAGTAAGATGTTTGCCTGTACCATCAATGACTCTTGCAGTGGCATCACTTAAGTTTTTACCTATGGCAGCAATTTTTCCATTCTTAATTAATACATCTGTGTTTTGAAGGATGCCTTCTTTTTCATTGGTCCACACAGTTGTGTTTTTGATGAGAAGTGTTTCCTGTTTGGGCATTTCTTCAAAACCATAACCATTAAACGGATAAGAGAGTTTGCCGGTTTTAGGTGCAACAGCCGGTTTGATTGTATCAGCTTTTGTTTCTGTTTCTTTCGAGAAAGTGGCTGTCCAGGTATAGCGGTTACCGCTACCATCATCACCCACACCATTCCATGTTTTATCGTTGGCAATACCACTTAAGCGGATATTATTTTTACTGCCTTTTGCTTCAGGAAAATTTAAGCGAACCTGTTTACCATCAAAAGTAAACCGCCCTGTTACAGTATCTTTTCCAATTACGTTTGCTGAAGAACTGTTCTTTACATCAACCGTATAGTTTTTATTACCCCCCTGTGAAAACACGGTTAAGTTGTATAACCCTTTTACATCATACCACTGTTCTTCTTTCACTGCATATTTTTCACCCTGTACCCAGTTTTGATAAATCACGGTTTTTTCATTGAAGAGAGGCCCGCTGGTAATAATAAAGTTGGCCAGCTTGCCGGCGCTTAAACTCCCAACCATATCATAAACTCCCAATACAGTTGCCGGGTTTTTTGTAAGCGCTTCCAGCGCTTTTGTTTCTGTTAAACCATATTGTATGGCTTTGCGGAGATTGGCCATGAACTGTTTTACATCCCGCAGGTCAGAGCTGGTTAAACAAAAGTTGATACCGGCTTTTTCAAACATGGCAGCATTGGCTGGTGCCATTTCCCAATGTTTCATATCAGCTAAAGAAACAAAACGTGCATCATGCGGATCTTCCACATCCATAGCGGCAGGAAAGTTTAACGGAAGAATAAACCATGCATTGGCGCTTTTCATTTCATTGATACGCTGGTATTCATTACCACCTGCTTTAAGAATATACTGCACACCAAACTCATCCCCAATCCTGTCGGCACGCAAATCATTCCATTTATCTCCCGCATCAAATATTTGCGGAAGGTTTTGTAATTCATTCCAGTATTTTAAAGAGAGGTTCACACCTTCTGCTTTAGGATTGTTTTTATACCATGATGCATCCAGGTAGGTTTGGCGGAGCAACGCAATATTCCCCATCATGGAACCTGGATAGGTTTGTGTGGACAACCCCTTGCTGAATGAATAATGAGCGGATGCTTTTTCTTTTAAGATCACTTTGTTTTCTTTTTCATTGGCTAAAGACACCAATACACCGCTGCCCCTTGCAATACCATCACGCTGGTGTACCAATGCTGCACCAAAACCTGCTTCACGAAAATTCTTTGCTTTGTTTTCATCTGTAACAAAAAGATGTGCGGCATTTACATCGGTACGGATAGCCTGGTTCCAGCCAAAAGCGCCTTTTTGATTGGAAGTGAGTTGTGCAGGCGCATTAAAATTGAAACCGCCCTGCGGCCGTTGCAAAGCAGGCATTCCATAATCGGCATACACATCAATAAAAGAAGGATAAATGTATTTGCCTTTGCAATCAATTACAATGGCATCAGAAGGAACAGAAACACTGCTGCCAACAGCAACAATTCGACCATCTTTAATGATCATGATGGCATTGGGGATGGAAGCGGAAGCATCCGTAACAATTGTTGCATTAATAAATGCATAAGTGCCATTTCGCTGATCTGCCACTCCGTTTACAGGAAATGTTTCCTGGGCATTAATGATAGCTGCGGTGAGCAAACACCAGCAAAGCGGAAAGAATTTTCTCATGTTGTAAGTTTTAAGTAATGCAGGTAAGTTAAAGCGAAAACCTGTTTTTAAAAAGAAGATTCCATGAACGGAACAAAACAGTAAAATTTCGGAAAGTTTACGGGGTTTTACCCAAAATCATTTAATGGTTCAACATTGGAATTAAAAAAACCGCTTTTTTCAGGGTTTTCTGCTGATTGAAAGGGGTAAACTATTAGGTGAAATCAATGCTAATCGCTACTTTTATTTTCTGAATCCAATGTCACCAGTGACCCTTATCTCATTGATACCTGAATGTTTTGTTCAATCCCGCCAGTTTTATGTTACCATAATTGGAGTGGATGGAAAATATATAGCTGCCAATGATTACTTTCTTCAAACATTTGGGTTTACAGCAGAAACCATTCAGCAAATACATTCAATAGAAACGGTTCATCCGGAGGACAGGGAAATATGTATGAGGGCAGGTCATCAATGTGTGGCCAACCCCGGGAAACCTTTCACGGTTACACTCCGCAAACCCACAGGTAAATTTGAATACATGCACACACGCTGGGAGTTTCTGTTTTTTCCTGAAGACAACGGAACAGATGCGTATATCCAGTGCACGGGTATGGATGTAACGGAAGAAACAAGAAGCAACCAATTACTCAACGAGGTAAAGCAAAAAGTACTCAGCGATAATAATATCATTGCCAACCTGCTGTCTAACAGTGTTGATATAATTATACTGGTTGATGAAAAAGGAACCATCTCATTTTGTTCACCCAATATTGAACGGGAAATGGGTTATTCGCCCGACGAAATGATTGGAAGAACCGGTTTTGAATTTGTTCACCCGGATGATTCAGTTGCTGCACTGCAAATTTTTGAGGCTGAACTAAAAAATCCCGGTGCAAATGAATCAATTGATCTCCGTTTCAGAAAAAAAGACGGAACATGGATGTGGGCTGAATCAAAAGTAAGAAATCTTTTAACTGATCCGCTGGTGCGGGGTGTGCTCATTAATCTCAATGATATTTCAACAAGAAAAAAAACAGAAGAAGCATTAATCAAAAGCGAAACACGCTACCGCAGTTTTTTTGAAAACCTGCCTTACCCTTTATTCCTGGTGGATCCTGCAACGGGCCGTATTGTAAACTGTAATAAAAGTGCAGAAGAAAAATACGGATATACATTGCAGGAACTGAAGCAAATGGCCCTGGCAGATTTATTTGAGGAACCATCTGATGTATTGCAGCTCGGCGGTATGCAGCAGCAGCAGATTATTGCCCGGCACCGTTCTAAAAATGGTGATTTGCTCATTGCCAAACTGGAGCAATATAATATACAGTTTGATGAAAACGGTTACCGGCTGATCCTCACCCATGATATTACTGAAAACTATAAACGCCAGCAGGAAGGGCAACTGGCTTTTGAAATATCCAGCATCTTTATGCAGCAGGCGCCTTTTAATCAGCAACTGGAAAAGGCGCTTCAGAAAATAAGAAAGTTTACCGGCTGGGATTTGATTGAGTTATGGGTACCGGCTTACGATGACTCGTTTATACGGAACCCTGTTTCGGCATTTTATCAAAAACATCCTAACAGGGGCATTATTCAGGAATTTATTGAGTTGTCCAGGAAAATATCTTTTACAAAAGACACTTATAGCCAAACGCAGCTTTACAGAACACGAAAACCGTATTGGGTGGAAAATATTACTGATGATAATACACTGATGCGTAAGGCAATTGTAGTAGGAGCCGGTTTTAATTCTTATTTCTCCACACCTGTTATTACAGACGATAAAATTGTATGCAGCATTTTCCTGTATTCTTTCCAGCAGAAGAAGAGAAATGAAATTGCCGAAAAATTAATAGTAACACTCGGGAACCTGATTGGCACAGAGCTGCAAAAAAGAAAAAGAGAAAGAGAACTGGATATTATTTTCAAAATCAGCCCGGATATTATGACTCTTGCAGGACTTGACGGGCGTTACTTAAAAGTTAACCCGGCCTTTGAAACCTTTACTGGCTATTCACAGGAAGAAGCGAAAGGCCTGCACCCGCTGCATTATGTACATATGGATGACCGCCAAATGGTGTTACAAAAACTGGAAGAGCTTTCAAAAGGCCAGCCTGTTACATATTTTGAAAACAGAGTGGTTACAAAAAGCGGAGAGATAAAATGGATTTCGTGGACGGCAACACCCGTGTTTGAAGAAGGGATGGTTATTGCCACACACCGTGACATTACTGAACAAAAAGAGTTTGAACAAAAACTCAGGCAAAGCAATGAACGGTATGAATATGCCAAAAAAGCAACTGCCAATGAAGCCATCTGGGACCTGGATATTATTAATCATGAAATTTCATGGAGCGAAGTGTTTACCAGCATGTTTGGTTACAGCTCATTAAAAGAAGATGCCACGCTTGGTTTTTGGGAAGCAATGATACATGATGAAGACCGGCAACGGGTAAGCGAAAGCTTTGGCAGTTTTTTACAACAGACGGAGAGTGCCAACTGGTACTGTGAATACCGTTTTAAAAGGGCAGATGGAACCTATGCTTATATTGTTGACCGTGGCTATATGATCTTTGATAATAATCACCAGCCCATCCGTGTTGTGGGCGCCATGGAAGACATCAGCGAACGCAAAAAACTGGAAGAACAACTTATATTAAAAGAACGCATCAAACAAAAACAAATAGCCCAGGCGGCTGTAAATGCACAGGAAAAAGAAAGGGCTGATATTGGTAAAGAGCTGCATGATAATATCAGCCAGATGCTTACCAGCACACGACTGTTTCTCGATATATTAAACAACAAATCGCCGGATGAACTGCTGGAACGAAGTATTAAAAACATTAATAACATCATTGGAGAAGTAAGGAATGTATCCCGTTCACTGGTGCCCTCCAGTATTGAAGACCTTGGTTTGATTGCTTCTTTAAATGATCTGATGGACAGCGTACGTGCCACCAAAATGATGGAAGTGGAGTTTTATCCTGATAATGATATTGAAAACCTGATACATCCGAATACAAAACTTACATTGTACCGCATTGTGCAGGAGCAGATGAATAATATTTTAAAACATGCAGGGGCTAAAAATGTCTTAATCGAACTCTTTGCCGAAAACAGTATGATTGAACTGATTGTTACCGATGACGGGCAGGGATTTGACATCACTACAATAAAGCGTGGATTAGGGCTTAAAAACATGCGCAGCAGAACAGAATTACTTAATGGAACCATTGACATAAAAACCGGGCCGGATAAAGGCTGTAAATTAAAAGTTCAAATACCTTATCAATAAAAAAAGATTATGGAAAAGATTACCATCCTGATTGCAGACGACCACAAACTCATTCGTGAAACCTGGAGTTTCATCCTTAACAGCGATGCACGCTTTAATGTAGTTGCTCAATGCAGCAACGGCGAAGAGGCTGTGCAACTGGCGCAGCAGTTAAGACCCAAAGTAGTAATGCTGGATATAAACATGACGCCCATGAGCGGCATTGAAGCAACGGAGCAGATACGAAAGTTCTCTCCTTCCAGCAAAATCATTGGAGTATCCATGCACTCACAACCTGCGTATGTAAAAAAATTACTCAAGCTGGGGGCACATGGCTACGTAACCAAAAACTCACCGCAGCAGGAAATGTTTGAAGCCATTCTGGAAGTGAGCAAAGGCAACCGCTTTATCTGCTCAGAAGTAAAAACTATTTTAAGTGAACAGGCTTTTGATGATGATACCAATGGCGCCAATGCCCTCAGCGGAAGAGAGCTGGAAATTATTAAGCAAATTAAAAACGGGCTTTCTTCAAAAGAAATTGCAACCGAACTGAATATCTCTTTAAAAACAGTGGAAGTGCACCGCCATAATATTTTAAAGAAACTTAATTTAAAAAACAGCGCTGCATTGGTAAACTATATCAATGAGTCAGGGCTTGTAATTTAAAACTGAACCAATTGCTTATACAGGGGAGCGGTGCAGACTGTTTCCCTTTTTTTGTTATTCTATTTTCCTAATTTCACCGCCAAATCATTGCTATGGCCATACGCATTTTCATTACTGGCGGAACATTTGATAAAGAATACAATGAATTAACCGGCCAACTCTATTTCAACGATACTCATATGCACGACTTGCTGGAGATGGGCCGCTGCAAAGCCGATGTGGAAATACGAACACTGATGATGATTGACAGCCTGGAGATGACGGATGATGACCGTGATTTAATTGTACACCAGTGCAACAATGCTGATGAAGACCGCATTGTAATTACACATGGTACAGATACGATGAGTGAAACAGCTCAATACATTGCTCAAAAACTGAAAGCCACTGATAAAACCATTGTACTCACCGGCGCCATGATTCCTATTAAATTCGGAAGTAGTGATGGTCTTTTTAATTTAGGAAGCGCTTTGGCTTTTGTGCAATCATTACCCGCAGGTGTATATGTAGCCATGAATGGCCGCTATTTTAACTGGGATAATGTGCGCAAGAATAAACAAACAGGTATGTTTGAAGAAGTAAAATAAGACGTTTGAGAAACCTCCGGGGTTTTGAGCATTAGCTTGAAAAAAAGAACGGTGATATAAAACCCCCGGAGGTTTACTTATGATACGATATACTTTTAATTTATTATTTTCTTCCGTAAGTATATTCGTGCCTCTTAACCCATTTTTTAGTAGCAACAAACTTTACATCTTTTCTTTTGCTGAAGAAGTTCCGCCCAATTGTGTAAGTGTGTCTAAGCAAAGCCGGTTTGTTGTCATTGCCATCAGCGCCCATTACTTCTGTAACAATTACAACACTGCCATCTGCAAGAATTTTTTTTGATGTTACCTTTTCATTATTGAGCATTGTGCCATTTGCTGATATGGTAATCGTATCCGTCCAGTTGGCATTTGCCTCTTTAGGGAAGGAGTTGGAAAAGCGAAATGCGTTACTGTTTCCTATTTGCTCAACATCAAGATTGGCAGACATTGTATAGGGCTTGCCACTAGTATAATCAAGATAGGTAAGACTGCCCTGCCAGCTTCCGATAATGGTTTGAAAGTCTTTTGCTGAAACTGTTGTGGTATTTTGTGCAAATGATGCATGTGTGAGCAAAAGCAAAACAACCGTTGCTGTCGTTGCAACCTGCTTTATGGAGATTTTTAAATCCTTTCTTTTCATAATAAAATTATCAATTGAATACTTGCCACTGCCTCCAACAGCAATCAATACAAAACCCCAGAACAATAATTGCTGATAATACATGCCTACCATTGGCGCCGGTTCTTTGTACCAGATAAATGAAACTACAAAAAATTGAAACGCTAACTGAATGGCAGAAAACCGTGTAAAAAAACCAATGGCAATACAAAGCCCACCCACAAACTCACCCCATGATGCTGCAGCCGCCCAAAAGCCGGGTGATGGAAAATTAAAACCCAGTTCGCTTACCTGTTTTACAAACCAGCCGGGTGCTGCAAGCTCATTCATTTTGGGCCAGCCGGCGCCAATGGCAATGGTAAAGCCAATATAAAAGCGAAATAATAACCATGCAATGTTAAATGCTTTGTTGCCGGTGAAGGCGCTTCCGAAGAAAAACTGTTTCATAATTGATTGATTTAGTTAGTTATAATTATTGATTGATGTTAAACGTTTTGTTATTGTCTTCTTTCTTTACAAGCAGAAAAGGAGGTTGATCGGAAATTTTTGCACCACTCATTACTGTATTTACCTGCTCCTGGCTGGCGATATAAATTTTGGTACCCACCGGAAAACGATAGGTTCTTGTTCCGTAGGGCATCATTACAAAAATAGTTGTGCCATTTCCTTTTTCATCAGGGCGGTAAGAAATAACAGACAGTTTAGTTGGTAGCACGCTGTTGTTTCTTAGTTTGAAACGCACAAATTCAACAGGAGCGTTTCTTTTTGTAAGTGCAGTTGCACCGGCATTGCCAAAAAGATTGGTTACTTCATTATTGCCATTCATATTGGTTTGAATCAGTTCTTTTGTATTCAATAGAATATCTGCATTTCCTGAAGAGCTTAGTGTTGTTTTTGTGGCAGTGAGTGTACCTGCATCAATATCGCTGTTGCCTTTTGTTTGCAGTGCTATTTCAGTTACTGTTCCTGAAAGTTTAATAGCTGCATTGCCGGAGCTGGTTAGTTTAAATTCTTTTTGATTGAGTTGTTGTATTTCGATGTTGGTGTTTCCGTTGTTGTTGAGTGTTTCCAGTGCAGGCACTTTAATGGTTACAACCGTGTTGTTGGATGATAACCAGCGATCATATTTGCCGCCGCTTAAATCAAAGGAAATTTTTAAAGTATTGTCTTCCTGTTTATACCGGAAAAACGCTTTGAGGTTTTCGTCAATGGTAACATCGAGTGCAAATGCTGCTGCGCCTGCTTCAACAACAACCTGTGCATTCATGTGGCTGATGTCAAGCTTTGTAAAGGCAGAAATAGATGGATTAAGTTTTACCAATTTGCCATTTCCACTGATTTGTTCCCATTTTTTGCCATTGTAATGCGAATAGCTGCTTTGTGAGTTGCCGGTGATTGCCAGGCTAAGACAAAGAATTGTGATGATAAGTACTTGTTTCATGTGTTTAAATTTTTGTTTTTAAAGTTTTGTCACATAGTATGCCCATAACCATTTGAATTGTTATGTTTTGTTTATGGGCATTTCATGAAATTAAATTTTTGCGGTGATTAATTTGTTTAGCAAAGATTCGCTCATGAACAACGGCGGGTCGCTTCAAATGTTGATTTGAGACGAAGTAAAGAGGTATCAAATGATAAATGAGTGGCTCAAATGTTCTAAGTGGTTGAAAACAAGAGGGGTAACCAAATTGAAATTGTTGCTTTATGCAGATGCGATGAAAGGATTGCGACGCAAGGGACGATGCCACAAGTACAAAAGCCGGTATCAAAAAAATGTATTCAGGTATTCTTCTCCATCCACTCCTTTGGACTCAAACCAGTTTGTTTTTTAAACGCCCGGTTAAATGTGGCTTTAGAATTAAAACCGCAATCAAAAGCAATGCCGAGCAGTGTTTGATTTTTTTGTTCGCCGGCTTTGAGCATTTGCGTTACAGCGTTGATGCGGTAGTTGTTTACAAAATCATTAAAGTTGAGCTGGAAGCCCTGGTTGATGACTTTGCTGAGCACGGAAGGATTGGTGGACAATTTTTTGGAAAGCTGCGTGAGTGTAAGTTCTGCATCTTCATACAACTTATCCTCTTCCATTACAGCAATGATTTTTTCTTTCCATTGCCGGAGCGCTGCATCTTCTTTCAATTGCGTGCTTACATGTTCAAACGCTGCATCCTGCACCATGGGTTGTACAGGTGCAGACAATAATGCGGGCTGCCGGTATTGCAATAACAATTCCGGTTCAAATAATAATTTGCGCAGCGGAATACTCACTGCATTAAATCCGTTAATAGCAATATAATACACTACTATTGCAAAACCCATGAAATAATACCAACTGCGTACATATACAACCTGCTCTTTAAAAAATGGAAAGAGCTCCAGTATATCCTGAACTACGGGCAACACAGTAATGATACCAAATGCAATTAAAAAATTACGCAGCCAGCTGATATTGGCTGCATCAGCAAATGACATTTCATAGTTAACATATTTTTTATACTGCCTGTAATAAAGAACAGATGCAATGAGATAAATTACAATGCTGATTTTTTGCAACACCTGGTACCACAGGTCAAAATCAGGATCGCTGTAACCATCCATGAGGTAATATTTTTTTACGATGAGTTTATCTACCACCACCACAATGATGCTCCAAATGATATAAATGAACCCGGGAATAAAATGCAACCAGTCTTTTTGCATGAGTTTATAATGAAAATTGGTAATGGTTTTTACATACAGGTACAATAAAGGACCAATCAACAATCCATGAACAAACGGCGTGTAAAAAAGAATTTCCCTGTAAATGGTATTGGGAATATACCAGCCGGCAAAACCCGTCATCCAGGGCACTACAAATAATGCGGCAACAAATAAAAAAGCGCCGAGCAGCTTATCGGATGTACTTTCCTGTTTCAATCCCCGGCGCCAAAGCATGAATGCATATACGAGGATGTGTACAAAAAAAATGAGCAGCAGCGAGCTTTGTAAACCAAAATTGAATTTCATAAAAAATAAATATAACAAACCGCAGCGGATAATGATGCTGTTGTTGAGTTTTGTACATTTATAAAAATCTATTGTATTGAGTTTCAGTCAGCCATTTTTCAGTGAGCCGCAGCGTGAAGTTTCCATTTCAGCAGGAACAACCTTTTTGCCCTGCTTTTTCCGTAAAGTGTATTACACGGTTTGTTTGTTCAGAGCCGATAAAAAAGCTGTGATTAAAAAATTGGAAGGCACACCATTAGTGCCTGCTTTAAAATGGCTTGGTAAGTATGTTGTTGCCATCGGTTTGATTCGTTATGATGATTGTGATTTGGGTCAATACAATGAAATGATTGTTTCTATTCCTGTATTACCGCAGGGAATAAAACCACCTTTGAGCAGTTGGATGGATTTGGTGGGTTCTTTAGATAAACGTAAAGTGGGGCAGCATATCATTCATATTCCGGTAACAAGTGAGTTTTCAAGAGTAGCGGGTTATGAGTTGTGGGGCTATCCAAAGATTGTTGCTCCGGTGGAACATGATTTTGCTGAAGCATCCTTGCATTCAAAACTGTTTGACCCGGTGAGTAAGGAATTGATTGTTGAAATACAAGGCAAGCTGGGCTTTGGAATCCCATCCATTCCGTTATCACTCATTACTTATTCTTTTGTTGAGGGAAGATTGATGAAAACAAAAGTAAAAGTGCGTGGAATGATGAAGCTGCGGTTGAATCATGGTTTGCGGATGAGGGTTGGTTCATCAACACATGCTATGGCGAATGATTTGCGAATGCTGGGGCTTGATGGAAAGAAGCCTTTTTTGGTGATGGATACGGAAAAATTTCAGAGTGTGTTTTATGAAGCACGCCCCGTCTGACGCCCTCGTCTGACGGAGAATTCAGGGCATGAGTTTTTTCAACGCAGAGAACAGGAGGTAAGGAGTTTACGCAAAGTGTAAGACCTGACAGGTTAAGCCTTACAGTTATGGTGTATGTTATTGTAATGACAGCTTCAAGTTCATTAACCTGTCAGGTCAAATAAAACCTCTGCGAAACCTCTGCGTTCTTATTTCTCTGCGCTAAAAAAAAATTCAACCCGCTCTGCCACATTCTCCCAGCCTTCTTCCAAATTGATATTATGTCCACCCCTCATCATCACTAATTCTGCACCAAGTTGTTTTGTATTTTTTACCAATGCTTTTTTATTGATGAGATAATCATCTTCCCCGCCAATGATGAGCAAAGGAATGCCCGGCTGTTTTGCTTTTGGCAAATTCAACAACATCATATCTAAGTAAGCACGGAAACTTTCATCCTGCATACGGGGAACAACCGCATCAATCAATTCATCTTTTACCTCTGGTGCAAACATTAATTTCTTTGCTTTTGTTTTGGCATTAAAAACAGGAGCAAAACTGAATGTAAACAAAGCTTTCAAAAATGAAAACGGATATGCTTTTATTACCTGCCATGTAGCGCCTCCAATACCGCTTGCAGGAACCGTACACAACAACACCGCTTTTTTAATATTGGCTGATGGATGCTTTTGCAAATAATGCTGCACAATAAATCCACCCATGCTGTGGCCGATCAAATACACAGTTCCATCAATCTTTGAAACAACACTGTGCACATCTTCAACATACTCATTAATGGTTCTCCATTTTAAAGAACCCTTTTGTTCACTGTTGCCATGATTGCGGTAACTGATTGCAATTACATCATATCCTTTTGCTGTAAACCATGGCTGAAAGTTATTTTCCCAATACCAGGCACCGAAGCAAACACCATGCAGCAGCACAATGGTTGCTTTGGGAGCCGATGACGGTTTTGTATGGATTGTTTCAATAAACATTTTTAACAAAGAGAAAAAGAGGGTAAGAGATTAATAAGAAGCTCTCTTCTTCTCTTAACCTCTTTGTTTTAATTTTTTAATGTCTCCGTGGCACCTTTTATTTTTTTAACAAAGAGAAAAAGAGGGTAAGAGATTAATAAGAAGCTCTCTTCTTCTCTTAACCTCTTTGTTTTATTTTTCAATGTCTCAGTGGCACCTTTTATTTTTTTAACAAAGAGAAGAAGAGGTTAAGAGGTTTTTACAAACCCCTCTTCTTCTCTTACCCTCTTTGTTTTAATTTTTAATGTCTCAGCGGCACCTTTTAATTTTTTAACAAAGAGAAGAAGAGGTTAAGAGGTTTTTACAAACCCCTCTTCTTCTCTTACCCTCTTTGTTTTATTTTTTAATGTCTCAGTGGCACCTTTTA
>JAIEQM010000030.1 GCA_019747705.1 Chitinophagaceae bacterium
AATAAAACGTATTTATAACCAATGCCTGAACTTCGGCAGACTACGAGCTTGAATTTTTACCGGAGTATTGATTAAAAAAACTGTTTTTAAAATGGTCATAAAAAACATACAAGACGAACATGCTTATTAAAATATGTTCTGTTATTTTTAAACCTCCAATTTTAAACAGATACAACATTATGAAATGGAAACTCTTATTGCTCATGCAGCTATTCTTTTTTACACAACTTTCTGCACAGCGGCTAAAACTAAATCCCCAGGTTGAAGCGGATACGGTTTACGTTTGTTTGCAATTTGATACTGCTGCAGATTCTCAATTAAAGAGTTTGTTCAATGAACATTTTAAAAGCGCAATAAGCAGGTTTCAGCAATCAGCAAACAAGCTGGTTATTGTTACTGATGAAAGCGGAAATAATTCATTTATACATTTTAAAGCCGGAGCAACTGAATATAGTAAAAAGAAAGAAAGCGTGCGGGCAACAGCACTAAACGGCGCACTTTTAGGAGCACATGTATTTATGATTACAAGATTTGGCTGGACGATTCCTGTTTTTTTCTTTTCAGGCCCGTCAACGTTTACACACTTTCGTGCCGATTTTAGTAAAGATCTTCTAATGCCCGGCAATAAAAAAAGTGATTTTACCTTTAGCAGCGGCGCTTATTTTGCAGGCAAAGAACGACAGCAAAAAAGAAATGCAAAAGAACTTGCACGTGTAGTTTACAGGCTGTTTAAAAAAATTGAACGGAAAAAAAGATGAGTCCCCAGCTCAGGATTTCACCCAGTTCACTCCCCGCTCTTTCAAATGCTGCATCATAAAATCAAAACAGGCTTTATCTTTTCCAATAAACTCCGGCGGAAATACTCCTTTTGCAGTAAACATGTTTTGATGCAGTAAATGCACTGCGGCCGTGCAGGTATAACCGGTAGTGCGTGCCATGGAAGATGTTTGTGTTGCTTCATCATATTCATCAAACAAATGATACTCCACACGGTGAACATCTTTTCCAACATGACCTTCAACAATTACACGCATTACCGTTAATTCTTTTTCTGTTTCGCCCAGCTTCCATTGCTTTACTAAAATATGTGAGCTGAAATGTAAGGGTGAAATTTCTTTTCCATGAAAAGAAATAGGCTCTTCATTAAAGAAACCGGCTTCTTTTAATCCTGTTATCAACTGCGCATGACCCGGATAACGCATGGTTTTTTCTTTCATATCCGGTATGTTGGGAAAGCTGAAAAGTAAACTTCTTAATCCATCAGTATTGAACGCTTCCAGTGTACCCACTTCATCAAACTGCAAATGCTCACAATCGCTCAATGCGGGTTTGATGATGATGTTGCCATTTTCTTTTAATCGTGCAGGGCGTATGTATTCCTGTATAACATCCACAGGTGAGAAAGGCGCTTTGTATTCAAATGGTTTGGTTCTTATTTTGGGCAGGCCACCTACATACGCTTCAAAATTGCTCACCTGCATTTCTTCATTATAGCGACCTAAAATTAAATTACTCATACCTGGTGCCACACCACAATCAACAATTGCTGTAACATTATTTTCAACCGCCAAATGATGCAGATGATGTGCATCTTCAGGAAAGAAAGAAATATCAATTACATTTTTACCACAGAGAATTACTTGTCTTAAAGTACTGAAGCCCATAAAGCCGGGCACGGCCATCACCACCAAATCAAAAGGCTTTAATAAATCTTCATACAAACTGTGTTTTTGTAAATCGGCTAACTGTGTATTAATGGTTGGGTTTTTTTGTTGCAGTAAATCAAGATGCTGCTGATGCACATCAAAAGAAGTGACAGTAAAATGCCGGGCAAGGTCCAAAGCAATGGCCCGGCCCACCATACCTGCTCCGAGAACGGAAATGTTCATGATACAATCGTTTGTGCAAAGGTGGGAAGAAAAGGGGAAGCGGTTTAAGGCAATTTGATGTTCCGGAATAACATTCGGCTCAAATATTTGACTTATTCGGCTCAATTCTTGTAATTTTGAGCTGAATTTGCAGAATTAAAGCGCTAAAATGAGCCAAAAGTTTACAGATATCATTGAGTATGTATTGAACAACAAAGGATGTTCTTCGTCAGAAATATATACAGCATTTGCTAACAGCTACAGCCTGGCTACCATTAAAAGAATACTTAAGCAACTTGTGGCCGATGGGGTAATGGAAAAAACAGGGTCTGCAAAAAGCACCCGTTATTCTATTCCTGCATCCTACCAAGTTTTACAAACTGTAGATATAGCTGCCTATTATCAGAAAGATATTGATGAACGAAAAATAAATAACAGCTTTAATTTTTCTTTAATGAGGAACATACTGCCTCAAATGAAAGTGTTTACTCAAAAAGAAATGGAATCTCTTGAGCAAATCCATGAAAGATTTATCAAAAACAGCAGCCGCTTAAGCCAGTTTGAATATGGAAAGGAAATGGAACGGCTGGCAATTGACCTCAGTTGGAAATCATCACAGATAGAAGGGAATACGTACTCATTATTGGAAACAGAGCAACTGTTGAAAGAGAAAAAAACAGCAGCAGGAAAAACAAAAGATGAAGCTACCATGCTGTTAAATCATAAACGTGCCATTGATTTTGTTACAGAGCAGCCTGATTATATGTATCCAATGAGTATATCAAAACTCGAAGACCTGCATAGTATTTTAATCAATGAACTGGCCATATCAAGAAACATCAGAACAAACCCGGTTGGTATTTCAGGAACCAATTATGTTCCCCTGTTTAATGAACATCAAATAAGAGAAGCGCTGCAGGATATGTGTGAGCTGGTTAATAATAAAGAAAATGTTTTTGAAAAAGCCATGCTTACTTTATTACTGATTTCTTATATACAGCCCTTTGTTGATGGCAATAAACGTACTGCAAGAATTGCCTGCAATGCCATTTTAATGCATTTTAAATATTGTCCGCTTTCCTTTCGTACAGTTGACAGTACAGATTATAAAAAAGCCATCCTCCTTTTTTACGAAATCAACAACCTCTCCGCATTTAAAAAACTGTTTATGGAGCAGTATGAATTTGCAGTGAATACGTATTTCTGAAATGGGTTATTACAACCGCTCTAAATTTCTCACCGTTTTTTCATTCGCTGTATTTCCGGTATTAAGTGTTGTTGCCGGTTCAAACAACATGATGTGCACTTCTTCATTTGCAACAGGTTTGTGCTCCACCATATGCGGTACAATTAAAAACTCACCTTCATTTACCGTAACAATCTTATCACGGAAATGCATATCAAAGCTTCCTTTTACCACATAAAACAATTCATCTTCTGTTTCGTGATGATGCCAAACAAATTCACCTTTCATTTTTACAAGCTTCACCTGCTGGCCGTTGAGTTCACCTGCAATTTTTGGTGAGGCGTAATCAGAAAAGAGTGAAAACTTTTGAGTGAGGTTTACTTTGTTCATAAATTAATTTTGACTGATGAATTAGAATTAAAAAATTAAATTTGTTGCAATGAATGTTTTTCCGCACATAGAAGCCAATCCTGCTATTCTAGGAGGTAAGCCCTGTATTAAAGGTACAAGAATCAGCATTGAGTTTATACTTGATCTGCTTGTTTCAGGTGCAAATGTGCAACAGATTGCTGAAGCCTATCCTCAGTTATCGAAGATAGCAGTGGAAGAAGCCATACGCTATGCTTCTAAGTTTTCAAAAAATGAAATTATTGCAGAAGTAAAATCTGTTGCCTGATGGATTTCTCTTCTTTTAAATTTCTTGCTGATGAAAATATTCATCCGTTATTAATTGTGTGGATGAAAGAAGCTGATTGTACTTACGCATGACAGTGATTTCGGCCAGATTATTTTTACAGGCCATTCATTAAAAACCGGAGTAATTTTTCTCAGACCCTGACATATTAAATCTGATTTTCATCAATCAACTATTACTGCTATTGCAACATCACAACTGGAGTTGAACATTCCATTTATACTTGTGGCTGAAAAACAACCGACTCCATAAAATTAAGATTGCGGAGGCTTTAATTCCTTCCCTTAAAAGAATCCATACTTCTATGAAAACCAAAAATCTTTCCTGTTAAAAAATCCATCCAGCGTACCGGAAGAATGCCTTTAATAAACGGAACGGCATATACAATCCACGGCATGCGTACAAAAATTTTATTCTTCTTCACACCATTGATAATTGCTTTCGCTGCTTTCTGCGGACGAACAATGGGCACCATTGGTGAGCGTACACCTTCAAACATACCTGTGCTGATGTACGAAGGTGTAACAGTTGTTACATGCAGGTCTTTTGAAATCTGTTCCAGTTCTACCCGCATACTTTCGCCCCACCCAATCACAGCATGTTTTGATGCGCAGTAAACAGAAAGTTTAGGGTTGGGAATTAATCCGGCTGCTGATGCAATGTTTACAATATGCCCGCTTTTCTTTTCAATCATGCCCGGTAAAAATTCCAAAGTCACATGCATGAGTGCATTGGTATTAATGCGCATGGTAAAATCAATATCTCTGTGTGTGAACTGATGAAAGTTTTTATTACCGCTGATAACACCTGCGTTGTTGAAAAGAATATCAACACCGCCCCATTTTTGTTTGATGTCATTTGCAGCCATAATGATTTCATCCACATTACTCACATCCACATGATAAGTATGCACTTCACCAATGCTTTTAAATTCAGCAACGGTTTCTTCTGTTTTCTTGCGGTCAATATCCCATATAATTAAACGGGCTGCTTCTTCCTGTAAGCATAGCTTACCCATTAGCTTTCCAATACCTGAAGCTCCGCCGGTAATTAAAATGGTTTTGTTTTTGATTGAACTCATAGAGGCAGTAAGTTAAATAAAATTGCCACAGCGCTCACAAAGCACGGTTTTCTTTTCTGTGCCTCTGTGTTTTCTGTGGCACTAAACTCAGTGTTATGCCCGCAATTACGCTAATGTTGCTTCGCTGCTGATAGCTGTATTCAACAATTTTGAAATAGGACAATTCGCTTCAGCATCTTTAACACACTCCTGGAATTTTGCATCATCAATACCGGGCACTGTTGCTTTTACAGTTAAATATGATTTGGTGATGGCGCCACTGTCTAATGTAATTTCACATTTTGTTTCTATTGACGTGGGTGTAAAACCTGCAGCGCCCAAAACAAAACTCAGCTTCATGGTAAAACAACCTGCATGTGCGGCTGCTACCAGCTCTTCAGGGTTAGTGCCCACACCGTTTTCAAAACGGGAGAGGTAAGAGTATTGTGTTTGATTAAGTGTGGTGCTTTGTGTTGTGAGCTGACCACTGCCTTCTTTTCCGCTTCCGCTCCAAACGGCTGTTGCATTACGTACCATATAGTTTATTTTTTGTTGATGCAAGTTAAGTGATGCCTGCAATACTGCAAGGTGAACTATCGGTTATTTTCAGTTGATTCCACCGTCTTTGGCATAAACTACATGAGCGCTGCAAGAATAAAAATACCAATGGAAATTTTGGTGGAGAGAAAGCCGGCAAAAATGGAAATAAAGTAAAGCGATGCGCCAACCAAATTAAAACGGCTGTAAATTTTTTGAAAGAAGCAGGTGTGCCATCATGAAACAAATCTGCATGGTCCTGCGCATACCAGCGCATCACTGTGAATGCAGACGAAGCCATGAACATAATAATTCCATAAAACATAGTGGCCTGTGGTAAATTGGGATGACTGCCCAAAAAAGCGGTGGGCAGCGGTATTAAACTCATCCAGAACAATAAATGAATATTCATCCACAGTAACGTTCGGTTGGTATGTTTTACCAGGTGTATAAACGGGTGATGATTAATCCAGATGATGGCAATAACCACAAAGCTCATGATGTAGCTGAAAAGTTTGGGCAGCAGTTCCGTAAAAGCCTGCCATACTTCTTTGCCTGAAACGGTTGCAGCCAGTTCAGGAATTTTTATTTCCAGTATCATGAGTGTTATAATGATGGCAATTACACCATCGCTGAAAGCTTCCAGCCTGCTGGCGGGGAAGTAGCGTTCTTTAATTTTATTTTTCCTCATGCTATAAATTTACTGAAACTCATAGCGAATAAACGTAACCCTATTATTTGTTTTTCATTCAAAATTTCTTAACCAGGTAAACCCCGGCAATCATCAATACCACACCAGCAATGCGCTGCCAGTTGATACTGTGCACAGGAGATTATAACAAACCCAACTGATCAATAACAACAGCAGATAAAATTTGCCCCGGCAGCACCAGCACGGTTACATTTCCGATACCGAGCTTTGGTGCACAAATAACAATGAGCAGAATATAAATGCCACCCAATATGCCACCAAGATAACTCCATACCGGCGCTGCACCGAACTTTTGTAAAGAAGGAACAGCATGCTGCGATACAGTTATATAGATCAGCAGCCCAATGGCTGCAACAAAAAACACCGTTAAAGCAGAATAGTATGGGCTTTGCCCAACTGTGCATTCATGGCGCTTTGAAAAGGAATCATCATGCCGGCAAACAATGAAAGAATGATCAATAATAATTGGTTACTCATTTTCATTTGTGTTTAATTTTAAGATTGTATGCTAAACCAAATGTGAGGATTTTATCTTCCTGTTTCACATTTATTACCGTAACGTTTTCGTGTGTAAAGGTATAAAGTGCATTAAAGCTTAACCCTTTCCACACAGGAAAATCAGCACCAATATCAAATTGTGTGCGGTAGTTATTTTTATTGCTGAAGGCCGGTTGCCAGTAAGCATCATAATAAAAACGGAGTTTCCTGTTCAGTAAATAATTCCACCCGCCTGCAAACAGTGTTCCCCGCCACAGGTTTATTTTATTGCTGCCATTGTACTCACCATAATTAAAAGATGTTCCGTTAAACTTATTTGTTTCATACACAGCATTGGCAGAAAATTTTATTACGTGATAAGTTTTGTTCAGCAACTGGAATGTAACACCGGCGCCTGCAAATAACCTTGTGTCAATCTTTCTTCTGTAGTTTGTTGAAATATATGCAATGCCAAATGGGTAAATTTTTTTCTGTGGTTTGTAGTAAAGGAAATTGCGGCTGAAGATATCGTTGTCTGCTTTTTTAGAGCCAAACTCCTGGTACAAACTGTTGTTCTGTGATTTAAAAACAAAATTTTTTACCGGCGAATAAGAGAAATCTATTTTACTTCTGATGGCAAAGATGTTTACATTTCCCTGCTGGTAATTCCCCTGAGGCTTGTTCTTAACTGAAACTTTACGGTATCGCTTTCATTGATCTGACTGAACGCATCAGCAGCAAGTATCATAAAGAAACCCAGAGTTATATATTTTATCATTTTTCAGCTTTTAGAAAGGGTTCTTATTGTTTATTTTTAAAGCAACCAAAACGTATATACCATGTTAACAAAAAAGCTTCTCAGCGAATTAGAGTACAAAATCACCGGCGCTTGTATAGAAGTACACAAACATTTAGGCCCCGGGCTGCTTGAAAGTGTTTATCACAAATGTTTGATGAAAGAACTGGAGGACAGGAATCTTCGGTTTTCATCGGAACAAATGGTTGCAGTTTCATATAAAGGCTTGTTGCTTGATACAGAACTACGGCTTGATTTGCATGTTGAAAATTGCATTGCAGTTGAATTAAAAGCAGTTAAAGAGTGGGAACCTGTATTTGATGCCCAGCTCTTAACTTATATGAAACTGCTGGAAGCGCCCAAAGGATTGCTTTTTAACTTCAACTGTGTGAACATTGTTCAACACGGTAAAAAGTCTTTTGTAAACGAGTTTTATCAATTACTGCCGGATGAATAGGAGTTTAATAACCACCTTAGATACTTTAGAACACCTTAGGTGAACTCAGATGTCTAAGGTGGTTAATTTTCTTTATTTTATCCCTGTAAGTATTTTTAAAAACTCATCTGGCTTTACCACAAATGATAAATGCGATGTTTGCATTTCAAACACCTGTTTTACTGTTCCGTTGTTTTTTATCATTTGCTGTTGCAATACATAAGGCGCCGCATTATCATGTACCGTAGCAATGTAATATTTGGGAACAGCAGCAAACTTTGAAGTGAGCGATACCTTATCATTAAATCCCTTTAATGGTTCTGCCCGGTGATATTTTACCAACGCTTCTTTCATGTATTGCGCACAATCGGCACACACTACTGCTGGTATCGCTTCTTTTTTAATACTGATGAGTGAGTAATCAGCATTGAATTCAAAAAAATCAACCGGCTTGTTGTTCAAAAATTTATTAACGATACCATTCACACTTTCACCATTTTTTGGAAGAAAGGCTGATACATAAACCAGCTTTTCAATTTTAGCCGGAATGTTTTCAGCCACTTGTGAAATTACCATACCACCCATAGAGTGACCCACCAATATTACTTTACCCGGTTGCTGATTGATAACATCCGTTACTGCTTTTACATAATCATTCAATCCTGTTTTGGTGCCGTCAGTTAAATCAATGCCATGTGCCGGAAGATTTACCACAACCACATTGGCATTCTTTGCCAGTTCATTTCTAACAAAGCCCCAAGCGCTTTCATCGGCCCATGCACCATGTACCAATACATAAGTGGGATATCGTTTTTTATCATCCTCCAATGCTTTTACTACCAACTCCGCTGCTGCTGCACCACTGTTCTGTTGCTGGCCGGTGATTAAATTTCCATCTCTTACAGCAAAAGCAGAGAAGGGAGCGCCAACAACAAATTTGCTGTTGGGCATTTTGCGTGCTTCATCTTCAATACGGAAGGGTTGAATTTTCATGCCCACATAATTATCAGCATACTGTTCTTCAGCAGATGCAAAACCTGTCCAGCGTTTTCCTTCAACCAAAAGTTTTCCATTGGGTAATTTAGTATTGAGCAAAATACAAGTGCCATGACAGATAGCAGCCGTTAGTTTTCCTGTAAGATAAAAATCTGTAAAAAATTTTTCAATCTCAGGATTCTTATACATGGTGTACATCGGTCCCTGTCCGCCGCAAACAAAAATGGCTTTGTAGTCTTTTGGATTAACCAATGAAAGTTTTAATGTGTTTTTTGTCATCGCCATTTTGCTTTCATCTTTTTTAAACCCGAGAGAGATGTAATCAAAAGCTGCATACTTGCTGGCATCTTCAGGATCGCTGAAACCATCAAACTTTATTTCACCACCTTCCAGGCTGGCAATATCAACGGTATAACCAGCTTCGCTGAACACCCGGTAAGGATGTGTAAGTTCTGCATACCACACACCAATGGGCCAGCCGGTCTGTTTGCTTACGGATGGATTGGAAGCAATCATTAATATTTTTCCGTTATGACCTGCATTGTGTTGCGCAAAAGAGTTTATGCCAACGGAAAGAAAAATTGCTATTAAAAAAATCATCTTTTTCATAAATAATAATTTTGTACGTAAAGGTGGTTCCATATTAACCTGAAACCATGTAAGGCGGCAAGAAGTATGTAACGAACTTATTTGTTCGTAGATTTGAAGCATGCCCGATGTAATTGTCAATAACGAAACATTTTACAACCCTGTTGATTTTGTATTGAAAAAAATTGGCGGCACCTGGAAAATCCCTGTACTGTGGCGACTCCGTAAAAAAGTATTCCGTTATACAGAACTGCAGAAAGACATTCCGCATATCAGCCAAAAAATGCTCACGCAAACTTTAAGAGAGCTGGAAGCTGATGGATTTATCAGTAAGAAAACATTTGCCATTGTGCCTCCGCATACTGAGTATGCACTAACGGAGAAGGGAACCAAAGCTATCATCATTATTGAGACAATTAGGAATTACGGATTGGAACTGATGAAAGATGATGGAATTGATTATGAAGAACTGGTGCGTGAAGAAGTTAAAGCAAAAAAGAAATCAACTTGAACAGCATCCTCCAGCAGTTTATCGAAGGCATGAAAGCAACTACAGCTTTAGAATACATTGCGGTATTTGCCGGTATTGCAAGTGTGTGGTTCAGCCGAAAGGAAAATATATTGGTATATCCTGTAGGCCTTATCAACACCATCATCTATGTGTATCTTTCTTTCAAAGGGCATTTGTTTGGCGAAGTGAGTGTGAATTTTTATTACACTGTTATGAGTATTTACGGCTGGTATTTATGGTTGAAGAAGGATAAAGAACATCATGCTGTATTGCATATTACGTTTTCTGATGGCAGATGGTGGCGTTATCAACTGCTTTTCTTTGCTTCATTTTATACAGCTATTTATTTTTCACTCAGCTATCTCAAACAAAACTTTGCACCCGGCGCTATTCCATGGGCTGATGCATTTGCAAGCGCCACTGCATTTACCGGCATGTGGCTCATGACCAAAAAGAAAGTAGAAAGCTGGTACTGGTGGATTGCTACGAATATTGCCTCCATTCCGTTATACTTTGTAAAAAACTATGTGTTTACCAGTGTGTATTATTTGGTGTTGCTGGTCATGGCAGTGTTCGGACTGATAAGCTGGAGAAAAAAAGCTATTGAACATGCGTAAACAATTGCTGTATATCTTTTCCCTTTTTATTGCAGTTGCTTCATCTGCACAAAACACGGATATACGCTGGCTGCGGCAAATCAACATCAACCGCAATCAAAAACTGGATCATGTTTTTTTGAACCTTACCAACTCAGCAACAGCGGTTACTTACGGAACATCAGGTGTTATGATTCTAACTGGCGCTATTGGAAAAAATAAGCAACTCTTTCGTAATGGGCTGGAGTTGCTTGGTTCAGAAACCCTGAACCTTTTGCTTACACAGGCCCTGAAAAACTCATTTAAAAGAACAAGACCTTACAACACATACCCCGATCTTGATAACGTTATTGAAGCAAGCGGTTATTCATTCCCATCCGGACACACATCCATTGTGTTTAATAATGCTGCCACACTATCCATGCAATACCCTAAGTGGTATATCATTGCTCCTTCTTACATGTATGCCTCATTCGTTGCTTATTCACGAATGCATTTGGGGGTGCATTATCCTTCTGATATTTTAGGAGGTATTGTTGTGGGAACAGGAAGCGCTTTTGCTGCAAGATGGATACGAAAAAAAATAGAGCATAAAAAGCAGCAAAAAGTAAAACAGGTGGCTTTATATTAAAAGGCAGCAACTATACAGTTGCCGCCCTTAAACATAAAACGAATCAAACCAACATTATGCAACAATAATATCCTGCTGCTTCACTTCTTTACCGGGAATGAGCGGCAGTGTTACCAATAACACACCATCTTCATATTTTGCCCGGATGTTTGAAGTGTCAACCGTATCATCCAGCGTAAAGCTTCTGATAAAACCTCCCCGGCTGTATTCTCTTAACACCCAGTCAAATTTTGGAAAGCTTTCCGGCGGTGTGTAGGAAACAGAAAGTTCATTTCCCTTTACATTCACTGAAAAATTTTCTTTGATGCGCCCGGGCGCAAATACCAGCATTTCATAACTGGTTTCTGTTTTGTAAACGCTAACGGCTGCCCGTTGCATGGAACGGTAAGGCAAGTGTTTGCCCCCGTGTGTGCCTTTTGCGGCTTGTGACATGTTGTACATAGTCATCTCCTTTTTTGGTTATTAATAAAAACTATTTCCGTTTGATGGAATCAGTTGCCTGCTGATCCTTTTCTTTGTCATCATTACATTGATGATGATGGTTGCGCCATTGTTCATGCATGGCATAGCGGTGACGGTGAAATTGTTTGCCAACAGTAGCATATAATGTACCTGCTGTAGCTAATGCAATTACTGCACCGAGTAAAAATTTTGTACTTCTGTTCATTTTGTTTTTTTGTTTGATGATGGGGAATGCTGAAGGATGTTGTCATTCTGGGCGGAGCGAAGAATCTGCCTGTTAATCTTGTCATCCCGAACGAAGTGAGGGATCTGCCTGGCTGTTGTATTGAACTTAACAGATACCTCACTTCATTCTGAATGACAAAGCAGTTTAACCGTTTTCTTCTTTGCTTTTAAACAATTCGCTTTCCATTTTTTGCAAAAAGCTTTTACGTTCATCTTCATTCATATTGCGCCAGCGTTGTGCATATTCATGTTTCTTTTGCGGATTGATCCCGTAAAAAGCATGGCGGTGATGCCAGCGCCTTCTCCCGCCAAAAAGGCGAAAGAGGAGACCAATGAGCAAAAAGAAAATAACCAGCTTAATTAAAATGAAAGGCATGATGAATAAGGCGAAACCGGCAAGAACGCCGCCCGGTATTACTTTGAAAATTTGTTGTATCATTTGAATAATTATTTATTGTTTGTTTCAGTTTCCGGAACTGCTGTATAAAAAGGAAGACGGCTATACTGAAGGATTACTTTAAAAAAGAAATTTTTTTTTCAGGAATAAAATTGCCCATAGAAACTAAAAACCCTGCTGAATTTGTGCAGGGTGTATAATGAACGATTGCCGTATAATAAAAGAAACATACAGGCAAGCTTGCGGCAACCGGCATAAACTGTGGTAATCATGTTTCATAGTAGCGGCAAAGAAGGATTACTCCTCATTCACTTCTTTTTTCACACCTGCTTTTCCATTCTTCACGAAATTTTGTTTTCTCCTCCTCACTCATGTTCATCCATTTTTGCCTGAATGCTGATGATGGGCCACCACGCTGCTTCCACCTGCCGCCACCTCTTCCAAAACTCCCGAACAAAATGCGGCTGAGGATCAATAACCCAACACCCTGCCAAAAATTAAGGGCGCCAATATGCAGCGACGGAACCAAGATGTTATTCCACAACAGCATCACGATCCATCCAAATAACAAAACAGCACCAAGAAAAACAGGCGGGGCAAAAAACATCCATTTACGTTTCATACGCATTGTATTAATAGTTGATAAATTCATGATATAAGTTTTCCAAACGTTTGCGCAGGTGCTGTACCGCATAGCGCTTGCGTGAAATAATCGTTTTTAAATTTTCTTTTTCCTTATCTGCAATTTGCTGCAGCGTCATTTCTTCCAGTTCATTCCATATAAACACATTCCGCTGGTTCTCCGGTAATTCATCCAGGGCAGCCACTAACTCTTCCCAAAAAAGTTTTTTAAGCTCTTCGGTGGAAGGGTCATCATTACTGCTCATCCATAAACCCGGAAGAAACAATTCTCCCTCTTCATTAGTAATTGATAACTCTTCCAATGAATCTTGTTTCTTTTTTCGTGAACGGTCAATGATTTTATTTTTGGCCACACGGTACAGCCATCCGCTGATGCTTTCAATAGCTCCCAACTCCGGCACATTACTGAGCTGGTACCACACATCCTGCAGAATATCCTCTGCATCTTCATCCGTATCCACACGGGTGCGTATAAAGCCAAAAAGACGGGCTCCATACTCTTTTACGGTTTGAATAATGTTTTGTTTTTGTTGGGCCATGGCCTCCACGCAGTCAACTTTAGAATAGCAGACGTACAGTGTTTGAAATTACTTTAACTGCGGAACTATTTTTTAAAATTAATACAGAAAGGCTAGTGATCTTTTCTGCCCGCTTTGCTGATGCTTATTTTCTTTTGTTATTCAGCAGTAAATAAGCGGAAGTTTTATAAATGGCTTTGGTGAATGCTTTGGCTTCTGCTTTCCATTTTTTTGTTTCCTCTGTTACTGGTACGGGGTTATTATTAAGCATGGAAACAAATTTTTCTTCGCCGGTTGATAATGCAATTTCATAATAATATTGGTTGCCCATAAGTCCGGCCCTGTTTTCATCGGCATTGTAATTAAAAGCGCTTTGAAGAAATGAACTGGTATCATGCACCCTGTGGGTATCAAATAAATTTCTGCCGGTACTGCTGTTTTTATAGCCGATGCCCATTAGCGAAGCGATGGAAGGAAGCACATCCACCTGGCTGCACACAGATGATATTTTTTGCGGGGTTAAATAGTTGGGTGAATAAAACAGCAAAGGCACATGCAATCTTGTTAAGGCGCCTTCATTCCATGCATTTGGAAAAGAAGCAGGCGCTGTTCCTAAAATTCCATGATCGCCCACAAATACAAATACTGTGTTTTTATAATAATTTTCTTTTTGCGCCGCTTCAAAAAATTGCTGAAAACAATAATCGCTGTAACGAAAAGCATTCAACTCATCATTGCTTTCAAAACCATTATGCTTTAAACTGTCTTCGCTGAAATGCACAGTTTTAAAGAATGGTTTATCTTCTGCCGGAATGGTATAGGGGCGATGATTGCCTGCGGTTTGTATTACTGCAAAAAAGGGTTTGGTTTGCTGTTTCAAAACTGCATTGCTTTCTAAAAATAAATTTTTATCGCTGATGCCCCATACATCCACACGGGGTGAATTGTAATTTTCTTCTTCATACAAATGCAGGCCTTCAATATTATTTACCAGCAGCCCACGGATATTGGCCCAACTGGTACTGCCGCCGAGGAAATAAAACTTTTCATAACCTTTAAAATAATTAATGATGGTATTCTGGTTCACCATCGCCATATTGCGGCTGGCTGTTTTTGAAGCAGAAACATCAGGAATACCGGTGATGGTGGCCCACACGCCACGTGCTGTACCATACGCTGGGTAAAACAATGATTGAAAAAAATGCCTTTGCTGCAAAGCGCATTAAAAAAGGGAGTGGTGTTGAGCGGATTACCCCACATGGAACTTTTATATGCACTGAAACTTTCGCAAATCACCAGTACTACATTGGGCTTTGCATTGCTGAAGGTATCTCTTGCAGCAACAGTTCTTTCAAAATTTAAAACCGTGTTTGTTGCAGGCAGGCCGAGATATGTTTGCATTAATGGGTACGATTGTTTCACTGCTTCTGTATCCACATGCGTGCTTTTTCTGAATTGCAGTGTGCTGAAAAAACTTTGAAAAGGATTTAACGCCAGGTTGCCTTTGTAATCATTGCCCTGCGAAAATGCATCGCTCCAGCGTAAAGGGTATTGACCCACTCTTCCGAAAATGGCTACAGCCAGCAATAAAAAACTTACAATGGCGGTAATGATGCGTTTTGTTCTGGTGGTAGTTTGTTTTTCTCCGTCAGCAGCATTGAGTAAACGTTTTGTTATCCATCGCATGATCAAAAGGATAAGAACAATGGCCAGCAGAATCCTCACGATGGGATAACTCTGCCACATCATATTCACGAAATAGTAAAATCGGCCAGGTAGTTTAAAACCGTTGCATTTAAACGTTGTGATAAATAAGCGTAGTGTGCAAAATCAGTTCCGTAAAAAATACAGAAAATAAAAGTGGCAATACCCATAACCAGGAGCCAAACTTTTTTAGCTGTTGCGTTGTGAAAAGGGTTGAAGGGTTTTACAGAACTGAGGAGCCGGATAAAGAGGGCAATGATGGCTGCAATACGCAAATCAAAACGCAAACCCAGCACAAAAGAAGGCCACGCCTGCACGAATGAAAAATCTGTAGGGTGAAAAAACCAAACAAATACAACACGCAGCAATGTCATTAATACTAAAAACAGCAATCCTGTGAGTAAAGCCCAGCGCAGGCAGCGGGAGTAAATCAATTTCTGTATCATTGAAAACGAAAGTAAAACATTCTTTTATACGCCGAAGTATTTCACCAGTCAGCTATATGCGGCGCCTCGTGTCAGCCATTTTTCAATCTTTTAATTATTGCTTTTTATTTGTTGTTATATTGCAGATAACAAAATACATTGTAAGCTTAAGGAAGAACGGTAAATGAAAAAAATTGCAATCATTGGTCCGGAAAGCACGGGTAAAAGCACTTTGTGCAAAGAGCTGGCAACGCATTATCATACCCTCTGGTGCCCGGAGTTTGCACGTGGTTACTTAACGGAACATGGAATGGATTATACCTATGATGATTTACTTACCATTGCCAAAGGACAGGTACAACAGGAAGAAGAATATGTAAACAAAGCTGAACGTTTACAGATGACAGATGAGAGGAAAGCAAACGGCCCAATCCTGTTTATTGATACAGATATGTATGTAATGAAAGTGTGGTGTGAATTTGTATTTGGCCAGTGTCATCAATGGATATTAGACCGGATTACTGAACGGCGTTATGATTTGTATTTGCTCTGCAAACCCGATTTGCCCTGGATGCCTGATCCATTGCGTGAATATCCTGATGAACAGCGCAGACAAAAACTGTATCATTATTATAAAGACCTTCTTGCCAACCAAACAACACCCTGGGTTGAAATCAGTGGTATGAATGAGGAACGTTTGAAGAAAGCAGTTGAAGCAGTTGATCAGCTTTTAAAAAACTGAGCTGTTTTATTTTTTTGTTTTCTCAAAAATCAGAGCCTGTATATCTTCATCGCCATCTAAATTATTCATTTGGCTTTGTATCCAGCCGCTTCTGTTTGCCACATAACGGCTCAACGGTTTCACCGTAAAAATTTTTGGATTGGAAAGTGATGCTGCAATTTGTGCCGCTTCTTCTCTTGTGAGGGCAGAAGCAGGCTTCTTAAAAAAAGTTTGTGCGGCGGCTTCAATACCAAACACACCTTTGCCCATTTCAGAAACATTGAGATACATTTCCAAAATGCGCCGTTTGCCCCAAATAAGTTCAATCATAAATGTAAAATACACTTCCAGCCCTTTGCGTAGCCAGCTGCGGCCCTGCCACAGAAATACATTTTTAGCCACCTGCTGCGATAAAGTGGAGGCGCCACGGATGCGGTGGGGTTTTTTCTTATTATATGCCAGTGCTTTTTCAATACTCTTCCAGTCAAATCCATTATGATCGGGAAACACCTGGTCTTCTGCTGCTATTACAGAAAGTTTTGCAGCCGGGCTCATTTCTTTATAAGAAACATAATCTCTCTTTAATCCATTGCCGCTTATAAAACTTGCAAGTTGGGTAACGGTTAGTGGCGGATTAACCCATTTCAACAAAACGATATATACCAACTGCAATACAAACAACCAGATGAACATTTTTTTTAAAAAGCGAAATGCACGTGCAAAAAACGAAACAGATTTTTTTGAAGCCATAGACAAATAAAGGAAACTTTATTGTTTTGAAGGAAGCTTTTCTGATTTGTACAAATCAAGAACCAGCAAGCTGTAGGTGCTGCCGATGTTGTAAGAACGGTTGCCATGTAAAAGGATGCGCTGTAAATTATAAAGCAGTATGGGGCCATATACTAAAGTTGCACCAAATACAAGGGAAGATCCAAATGGCTGACCGCCCAGTGTAAGTATGGTGGCAAATAATGGGATACCGAGGTTGGCAAATAAAAATTCTTCATTGCGCATAGGGATGAGTCTTGCTTTTCGTTTGGGACTTTTATATACAACAGCAATATCCTGCACACGCATCCCTTCATCCTGAAAATAAATACTGTCGTTTTGTATAAGGTAGATGGTTCCTGAATAACGTAAACCGAGTTTTGTTTGAATGGTGATAGTGGAGCCTTCCTGGAAACGTACAATAGCTTTGCCGTTTTTACGCAACACCAACTGGTTGTTTTGTGCAGGCAGCTGTGTACTCAAAAATAAAAGCAGGAAGAAGAGGATTGGTTTCATGCGCTACAAAAGAACAGCAGTGTATTGAAAAAGTTTGTTAAGATGTTTATTTCCTGTAAAAAATCAAACCCACTATCAGCGCCACACCAAAACCAATCAATATTAAACCGCTTAGCTGATTGATGCGGTGAATCACTTTTGCCGTTAACCTGCTTCTGAGTTTGCCGGCTAAAAACACTTTTAATAAATCAGCAGCAAATACAACTGCAAGGCAGATGGCAAACAACAGCAGCCGGTCATCAATCGTCATGGCAGCAAATGCAGTGGCCCAGGTAAACCAAAATGCTATTACACCGGGGTTGAGTGTGTTCATAAAATAACCGGCAAAGAAAATTTTAAAATAGTCGCTCACTTTCAAATGATGATGTGGCGAAACGCCATCTTCAGCCAGTTTTACTTTTTTAAAGAATAAAAAATAAACACCTATGATGATGAGCAATACCGAGCCAACCATGCCAATGATACGTTCAAACTTTAATAAACGGTTAAACAGTTCTGTAAACACATTGCTGATGAGCGCCAGCGTTATATCACTTGCAGCCACGCCAAAAATAAAACTCAGTCCGCCTCTGTGGCCATTGTTGATGCTTTGCTTGATGATAGAAAAAATAACAGGACCCACTGATATAGCGAGCAATAATCCCAAAGCCAATCCTTTTACAACCGCTTCCTGCATAGTTGCTGTAAAATAGTTCAGTAGCGGCACAACAACAAACAACACAGCCGTAATATTTATTTAATTTGCACCATGCTTACAGCCAAGCCTGCAGAAACCGAAAAAGAACTGCTGCAAATTCTGCAGCTGCAGCAGCAATACCTTGCCGGGCACAACAGCAGTGAAGAAGAAAAGGAACAGGGCTTTGTAACGGTGCATCATACATTACAAAAGTTAAAACAACTCCATGCTCTTGCACCATCTGTTATAGTAAAAGATAAAGACGAAGTGATAGCCTATGCGCTGGTGATGCTCAATAAAGCCGGGGATTTGATTCCGGAACTGTTTTCCATGTTTCAAATGCTGAAAACGCTTTCTTACAGGGACAAACTTTTGAGTGCGTACAGTTATTATGTGATGGGACAAATTTGTGTTGACAAACCTTACCGTGGACAGGGCGTGTTTCAAATGCTGTATGATAAACACAAAAAACTGATGCAACCCCATTATGATTTTGTACTAACTGAAATAGCCACCCGCAACACAAGAAGCATCCGTGCACATGAGAAAGTGGGGTTTGAGTTACTGCACCGCTTTAAAGATGAGAAAGAAGAATGGGATGTGGTGATTTGGAACTGGAGATAAAAGCAGTTAGTTGATCCGTAAAAAAGTCATATCAGCATTTTTACTTTCTCACTCAGAGCCAGCGCTTGTATTTCATTTGCGAAATCGTTCTCTCTCTGAGCCCGTTTTCTTTTTTGGTAATAAGAAAATTTTAATAACTCTAATGCATGCGGAAGGTCTGTTTCATTTGAGATGATAAATGTTACCCATCCTGCATCCGGCACCCATTGGTGTTCTGTTGCAGCGCCTTCTTCAATCAACGCATCATGGATATCTTTTTTAAAAAGAATATCCAGGTGACCATACCGGTGAATATGACCGATTTCTTTTCCCTGCCATTCAAACTGCCTTCCGCCAAAGCGGGGATGCGGCACAGCAGTAACACCTTCTAATTGTGTAATAGTGTTTTCTATTTGTTCCATGAATGCTCCTGTGCTCATTGTTATACTTACTCAGAAAATCAAAAACACATGTATTTTATTTTTTTCCGTCAACCCAAACATACGTCAGGTTATTATCGTTTACTTTTTCTCTTCCGGCGTTGGATATGTTATTCCCAACTGTTCCAAATAGCTGCTATACTTTGAAGGGTCATAATAAAACGGCTTTAGTTTGGGGCGAAACTGTTCCATGATTTTTGTATTCAGGAAAATGGCAGGTGGCGTAGTGGCTTCAACAAAGGGTTTGTATTTCACCTCTTTTGTCTGCACACTGTTAAAATAGGTCCATACATCAGCAATAATTTTTGGATTGGTGAGCATATCAATCAAAGTAGCAGCAACTGTTTTACTTCCTGCAACAACACCTTTGTGTGCAATAGGAGTTGCCATAGCAATACCATCTACCCAGCTATGACCCGGTGTGCCGGGAATGTTTGATGGATAACGCAACACGACCGTTGGAACATTCCATGCAATATCTGCAATATCATCACTGCCGCTGCCCCAGCTGAATTGTGAAGGCCCTTCTAATGTATCAATCTTCAATGCCAATCCGTCAATGGGTCTTCCACGCTGATCTTTTTTGGGTGCACCACTCATCTTTTGTACAGCCCTCGCCAATGCCTGGTCATCATTGCTCCAGGTGGGTAAGCCCACTGTTTGAATATTTTTATACATCGCTTCGGCAATAGATTTATTAAAATGCCCCGGCCATGCAGTGCCCAGCAAACGGTACTTTACAGTTGTTTGTGTCATCATGGCCGCACCATTGGCAATGCGGATGCCATCATCATACAGGGCTTTAATATCTTCATAAGTTCGTTCACGGAAATAATACCACACACTTGCTTTGGAAGGAACTACATTCGGCTGATCGCCACCATCTGTAATTACATAATGCGAACGCTGGGTGGGTTTGAGATGTTCCCGTTTAAAATTCCATCCAATATCCATCAGTTCCACTGCATCCAATGCACTTTTACCCCGCCAGGGAGCGCCGGCTGCATGTGCAGCGCTTCCTTCAAACATAAATTCAACGGATACCAAACCATTGTTTCCTGCATCGCCCCAGCTTACACCCAGGTTGCTGCCCACATGTGTAAAAATGCAGGCATCCACATTTTTAAAATAACCATCACGTATATACCATGCTTTACTGCCAACCAGTTCTTCTGCAATGCCGGGCCATATCATCAATGTGCCGGGCAGTTTTTCACGCTCCATTACTTTCTTTACTTCAATAGCAGAAAGAATAACCAAGGGCAAACCGCTGTTATGTCCTTCGCCATGTCCCGGTGCATCTTCAACTATTGGTGATTTAAAAGCAACACCCGGTTTTTGTGATGCTTTGGGAATACAATCCACATCGCTGCCCAGTGCAATCAACGGTTTACCGTTTCCCCATTTGGCAATCCATGCTGTGGGGATGCCGGCAATACCCCGTTCAATGGTGAAGCCATTCTGTTCTAAAATTTTTGTGAGATAAGCGGAGGTTTCTGTTTCATGAAAACCCAGTTCTGCAAAACTGAATACCATATCCACCATTACCTGTGCATCCTTGGCCCGGCCATCAACAGCCGTCATCACTTCTTTTTTCCAGGCATCCGCTTTTGCCGGGGGAACGGGTTTGGGCTGCGCCGTGATGATTGCTGAGATAAAACAAAACATTAAAACAGAAAGAAATTTTCTCATGCGTGTAAAGTTTTGGTTGATGATGGAAGATAGGATAGTTTTTGATGCAGGCAGTTTGAAATTTACGGGTATTTATGGATAATTTTTTGATGCGAAGCCCATTTTATGGGTAAATATGAATATTTTTATGGGTAAATGGATATTTCAACATTGCATATCAGCCCGCAGATGCTTTCCATCATAAGTTCTATAGATGAGTTTAAGGGTACCTGGAAAGTGCTGGGTACACTTGCCCCGGATAAGCTGGTTCAATTACAAAAAGTAGCAACAATAGAAAGCATTGGCAGCAGCACAAGAATTGAGGGCAGCAAACTGAGCAACCGTGAAGTAGAATCATTGCTGGCCAACCTCACCATAAAAAAATTTGAAACAAGAGATGAGCAGGAAGTGGGCGGCTATGCACAGGTGATGAATTTGATTTTTGAAAATTTTGAATCCGTTCCGCTTTCAGAAAACTATATCAAACAACTCCACAGTTTATTATTGCAGTACAGTGATAAAGATCAATGGCATAAAGGCAACTATAAAACCTCACCCAACCATGTAGTGGCGTTTGATGCTGATGGAAAAGAAATGGGGATTGTATTTGAAACAGCAAGTGTGTTTGATACACCTTTTCAAATGCAGCATTTGGTACAATGGGCTAATGAACAGTTTGAAACAAAAGAATTGCACCCATTACTCATCATCGGTGTTTTTAATGTTTCATTTCTGGCAATTCATCCGTTTCAGGATGGTAATGGAAGATTATCAAGAATACTCACCACATTGCTGCTGCTTAAATATGGTTATGTATATGTGCCTTACAGCTCTTTAGAAGCTGTTATCGAAAAAAACAAACAGGGATATTATTTATCGCTAAGGCAAACACAAACAACAATTGGCACAGATAAACCCGACTGGCAACCCTGGCTCATTTATTTTTTAAAAGCATTGCAACAACAAAAAGAAAAGCTGGAACAAAAAATTGGATATGAAACAGCATTGCTTACTCAATTACCGGAACTGTCAAAAAAGATTATTGAGTTAATCAGTCTGCGTGGCAGAATTACAACCGGTGAACTGCACAACATTACAGGTATGAACAGAAATACCATTAAAAAGCATTTAGAGAATTTGGTGAAGAGCAATCGTATTCAACTCAACGGCACGGGTAAGGGGAGCTGGTACAGTTTAAAAATTTCAGGCTAAATGCTGCAACCCGTTTTCCGCAACCCTCCCTTCAAATTGTGCAAAAAAAGAAATGATCTTTTTCATATCTCCTGCTTCATCATTGGATGGATATACAAGTTCACCAATACGTACTTCCCGTTTCTTAAAATCAAAACCTGCCAGCAGAATGGGAACCTTTGCTTCTTTAGCAATGTAATAAAAACCAGTACGCAGTTTATCTGCTTTCTTCCTTGTGCCTTCAGGACTCATAGCCAAACGAAATTTTTCATGCACCTTAAATTTTTCGGCCACCTGCTGCACCATTCCTGTTTTTGAAAAACGATCAACAGGCGTACCGCCAATAGCACGGAAGAACCATCCAAACAGCCCGTCAAACAACTCTTTCTTTCCCAAAAAATATGCATGTTTGATGGGTATAAGATGTCTTGCGCTCAAACCCACCACTACATCCCAGGCGCTGGTATGCGGCCCCACTGCAATTACCATTTTAGGCAACTCCTCAGGAAAACGCCCTTTTATTTTCCAGCCCCTGAGTAAAAACCAGCGTGATAAAAGCCAGCCAATCATAAACAATTTTTTTGACAGCGGGCAAGATAAGGGGATTTTTTGAATACAATTGCCGTTGAAGGCCGGAATTTACCATATGAAAACAATGGCAGGAGAGGAAAGTAACCGGCAAAAACGATAATGAATGCTGATGGATAGTGAGGCCACATTTACTTTGAAATATCTTGCTCTGAACACGCCCTGTAGCTGCAAAAGAATTGAAGCCGGTCGGGGAAATAAAGCTGCCAATGGCATCAGCACCCGCATTTTCAAATTGTAATGAGATAATTAGCATCCTGCAAACGCATGACCTTTCTCATGTTTTAATTTTTCATTCCGTTATAATCTTGTGCCGTTATAATTTGCTAATCAATAAATGTAATACTATGTTTGAGCTTTCTAAATCTCCTTTCAAGACTATGATTGCTAATGCCAAACCAGAATTAAAACAATGGGTTGATCAGATGACTGCCCATTTTAACCCTGCCAAAGTACATTGGTGTACCGGTTCGCAGAAAGAGTATGATTCCATGTGTCAACAATTGGTTGACAAAGGAACTTTTATAAAACTGAATCCTCAAAAACGTCCCAACAGCTTTGCCTGTTTCAGCGACCCCAGTGATGTGGCCCGTGTGGAAGACCGTACATATATCTGCAGCCTTCGTAAAGAAGATGCAGGACCCACCAACAACTGGATGAACCCGCTTGAAATGAAAGGCATACTGGAAGGTTTAACCAAGGGTAGTATGAAAGGCCGCACTATGTATGTGATTCCTTTCTGTATGGGGCCTGTTGGCTCATCACTCAGCCGCTATGGCGTACAGATTACTGACAGTGAGTATGTGGTAATTAATATGCGCCTGATGACACGTATGGGCGAACAGGTAATGCCATATCTCGGAACCGAATTTGTAAAATGCGTGCATACACTCGGCGCTCCGTTGCAGCCGGGGCAAGAGGATGTTAAATGGCCCTGTAACCCCACAGTAAAATACATTTCACATTTTCCGGAGGAGCGATTGATTATTTCTTATGGAAGCGGTTATGGTGGTAATGCATTGCTGGGTAAAAAATGTTTTGCCCTGCGTATTGCCAGTGTTATGGGCCGTGATGAAGACTGGCTGGCCGAACACATGCTTATTATGGGCGTGGAAAACCCTGAAGGTGAAAAAAGTTATGTGGCTGCTGCCTTCCCAAGTGCCTGTGGCAAAACCAACTTTGCCATGCTCATTCCTCCAAAAGAAATGGATGGATGGAAAGTAACAACTGTGGGTGATGATATTGCATGGATTCATAAAGGACCACGTGGACATTTATATGCAATAAACCCCGAGGCCGGTTATTTTGGAGTGGCGCCTGGCACGAACGCTAAAACCAATCCCAATGCCATGGAAAGCATTAAGGCCAACACCATTTTTACCAACGTAGGTATTACACCCGATGGTGATGTATGGTGGGAAGGGATGACTAAAGAAGTTCCTGATGGATTAATTGACTGGCATGGCAAGCCTTATGATAAAAACAGCGGTAAACCTGCAGCACATCCTAATGCACGTTTTACAGCGCCGGCTTATCAAAATCCGGTAATTGACAGTGAATGGGATAATCCGGAAGGTGTAAAAATCAGCGCCTTTATTTTTGGGGGAAGAAGAACAAGTGTAATGCCTCTTGTGTATCAATCGTTCAACTGGAATTTTGGTGTTTACCTGGCTGCTACGATGGGTAGCGAAATGACGGCTGCAGCTTTTGGTGAGTTAGGTAAAGTGCGTCGTGACCCATTTGCAATGTTGCCATTCTTAGGTTATCATTTGGGTGATTACCTCAATCACTGGTTACAGTTTGGCCGTGATCTGCCGAACGCACCAAGAATTTTTGGAGTAAACTGGTTCCGCAAAAACGAAAAAGGTGAATTTATGTGGCCCGGCTTTGGCGAAAATATGCGGGTGCTTAAATGGATTGTAAACCGTTGTAAAGGCAGGGCCAATGCTATTGAATGTCCTATTGGCTGGCGCCCCCGTTACCGTGATTTGGATTGGAGAGGTTTGGATTTAGATCAATTTCCCCGTGAGCAGTTTCATGAGTTGCAATTGATTGACCCGGAATTATGGAAACAGGAATTGCTGGGGCATGAAGAGTTGTTTGAAAAAATGTATGACCGCATACCCAAAGAATTTTTGTTTATGCGGCAACTGTTGCTCAGCGCTTTGTGGCGCAGCCCGCAGAAATATCAACTGGCAGGCGAGAGAGATTAGCCTGTTTCAATAGAAACAAAGCCGTTGAAAAATTTTTCAGCGGCTTTATTTTTTTAAGACCTGTCGGATTTTTTGACATTTGTTATCCTGCTCCGTTATTCTTCTTGTTTGATTACTGTACAGAAGGAATTCGAAATGATGTAAGGTTGAGTAATGCACACCTGTTTTACGAAAACTAAAAAACGAGGTAAAAATTAGCTATTGGGGTGCAGTAATGTCAACGAAAGAGACATCTCTAAAAGCGCCGGATTAAAGAGGAACATACAAAAATAATTGTGAGCTGCCCGGAGGCAAGAGCTAAAAAAGATGCAGCCAACAGGAAGAAGGGATTGGAGAAATTAGAACGCAGCATTGCCAATGGAAAGCTTACCAAAAACAATATCAACAACCGGGGGTATAATAAATACCTGAAACCGGAAGGAGAACTGAAAATTACGATTGATAAAGCCAAATACCCGGACGATGCAAAATGGGATGGGTTGAAAGGCCATGTCACCAATACCCAATTGAGTACAGATGAAATAATAGAAAACTATAAACAATTATGGAAAATTGAAAAAGCGTTCCGCATATCAAAAACAGATTTAAGAATACGGCCCATTTATCACCGGTTAAAACACCGCATTGAAGCTCCTGTCTGTATTGCGTTTTGCGCATACAAAATTTACAAAGAACTTTGAACGGCAGCTGCAGGAAAAACAAACAGGATTAAGTGCGGAAAAAGCAATTGATATTGCCAATACCATTTACCGGATAACTATTAAACGCCCATTCTCAAAAACAAAGGAATCACGGTTGCACTTACCCAAAGAGGAACAGAAAAGCCTTTTAAAATGGTTCGCTGTGTAAGTTGGGTGTCCCGGTGCGGAACTCAGGAAAAAGCCATTTCAAAAACGAAATGGCTTTTAAAAAAACTAATCAAATTATTTATAACACCAACACACCCCTGGCTATAAACTGTGTTTCTTTTTTGGGTTCTTTTATTTTTTCAATTTCTTCTTTGTTTTTGCCGGCATCTTCAGCATAATGTTTCTGCTGTTTTACGCTCACTTCTTTTACAACCGCTTCGCCATCCAGCACCACGGTTTGGCCCACAATGTTTTTCGGCATAAAGAATCCGTAGTTCTTAAATTTCACCATCAGGGTTTCGCCGTTGCCTTTATCTACTTTCATCCAGCAGCCTTTTTCCTGACATACTTCTACTACCTTTCCCACAACTTTACCTTCAAACTTATCCTGTGCGGTAAACTTTTGTTCCATTTCTGTTACCGTAATTGTGTTTTCATTAGTGGTACCTGCGCCATAAGTAACGCCTTTGGCAGCCGGTGCGGGAGACTGTGCAAATGCAATTGCACCCACAAACAAAAGTATCATTACGTTTAAAAGATGTTTCATAAACTTTTTTGTTTTTTTTTGATTGGAGGCAAAGTTAATGATGAAACAGCTGCGGACAAGTGCGGGGTGTTAAAATTATGTTCAATGGTTGCACTCCTGTTGAAGGGCTGCCCGATGCGAAAGGGTAACCCCGGCGCTTTTAGCCGGGGCGCAGCAAAGCGGAGCCGGCAGCAGCGGGAACAACTGTTGAATGATGGATGAAAGGGGAAAGCCCCAAAGAAAGAAAAGCCCAAAAAATAAGATACAAGAAACAAGGTTCAAGACCCAAAATCCAAACCTTGTATTCTATCTGTGTACATCTGTGCAATCAGCGGCAACAAAAATATTTTGCTAAAAGATTTGGATTATAAAATTTTTGGCTTTAGATTTGCTAAACAAATTAGTTACAAACAAAAACAAACCCGTTATGGAAGAGCTATTAACTTTGGAGAAACCAAAGAAAGAAAAAATGAGCAAAGAATCTGCTAATGTAAACAGTGAAAAACTGAAAGCACTCAAACTTACCATTGATAAAATTGACAAGGATTTTGGCAAGGGCAGTGTGATGATGATGAATGAAAAGGGTATTCATGAAATTGAAGTGGTAAGTACCGGCTCACTGGGACTGGATGTGGCGCTGGGTATTGGCGGTGTGCCCCGTGGAAGAGTGATTGAAATTTACGGTCCGGAAAGCAGTGGTAAAACAACCATTGCAACACATATTATTGCAGAAGCACAAAAGAAAGGCGGTATCTGCGCCATTATTGATGCGGAACATGCGTTTGACAGCAGCTATGCACAAAAGCTGGGAGTGGATGTAGATAATCTTTTGATTTCACAACCGGATTATGGTGAGCAGGCTTTGGAAATTGCTGACCGTTTGATCTTAAGCGGTGCATTAGATGTGGTGGTGATTGATTCAGTAGCAGCGCTTGTGCCCAAAGGTGAACTGGAAGGTGAAATGGGCGACAGCAAAATGGGTTTACAGGCAAGGTTGATGAGCCAGGCTTTGCGTAAGCTCACCGCTACAATTCATAAAACAAATACGATTTGCATTTTCATTAACCAGTTGCGTGAAAAAATTGGGGTGATGTTTGGCAACCCTGAAACAACAACAGGCGGTAATGCATTGAAGTTTTATGCATCCGTTCGTTTGGATATTCGCCGCCTGAGCCAGATCAAAGATGGTGATGATGCAGTGGGCAACCGTGTAAAAGTAAAAGTGGTAAAGAACAAAGTAGCGCCTCCGTTTAAAGCTGCTGAGTTTGATATCATCTTTGGTGAAGGCATCAGCAAAACAGGTGAAATTATTGATATGGGTGTTGACTTAAGTATTGTACAAAAAAGCGGAAGCTGGTACAGCTACAACGGAGATAAACTGGGCCAGGGCCGTGATGCAGTAAAACAGTTGCTGATGGATAATCCTGGAATGGCCAATGAAATTGAAGCAAAAATTCGTGAAAAGATAAAAGAAATTCAAAATGGGGGAGCAGCAGCAACCTCATAAACGTCGGGTTTGTTTGTAAGTATGAAAGCCGTTCTCTGCATAGAGGCGGCTTTTTTCTTTGGTGAATAATCAGAGTGCTTATCCCCTCCCCGGAGGGGCATCAAACACTTACAATAAGTAATGATGGAAAGGGGGTGGGTGAAATCTAAAACTTGTTATTAGCTTAGCGTATGCACATTCGTATTCGCCCCTGGCTTGCAAAAGATTTGGAACCGTTGGCAACGCTTGCCAACAATAAAAAGATATGGGATAATGTAAAAGATTATTTTCCGCACCCATACACATCAAAAGATGCGAACGAATGGCTGGCATTGAATGTGGGTATTACTCCGGTTTTAAATTTTGTAATTGAAGCAGAGGGACAGTTTGCAGGAAGCATCGGCATGGTTCCCAAAACAGATGTGTACCGCAACAATATGGAAATTGGTTACTGGCTGGGCGAACCATTCTGGGGCAAGGGCATTGCCACCAAAGCAGTTTCGCTTATTTGCGAATTCATTACTAATGATTATCCGCACATCAACCGCATTTATGCGGAAGTGTTTGAAACCAACAAAGCAAGCATGCGTGCACTGGAGAAAAATGGTTTTGAGCCGGAATGCATCCGCAAAAAAGCGGTGATTAAGAATGATGTGTTGCTGGATGATTGGGTGTGGGTGAAATTCTGCTGATGAATAATTGGCACCTAATTTAATCTCCTGTTTGCAAATATTCAAGATGACCTTTTTTACTTATTATTGCAAAAAACCTCATGTTACTATGCCTAAAATCACTACGACAACAATTTATTGTTTATTAATTGTTGCTTCTGCTTGTATGAAACTTCCCGCTACAAAGCTTGCAAAGTGCGTACCTGAAGAATACAGTAAAGATTATATCCTTCTCGTGAAACTGAATGAGGAGAGATATAGAAATAGCTCTACAGAGGTTCCAATAACCCGTAACGGAAATACAAGCATTGCGAATGGTACTTATACTGTTAGCAGTCCTGTCGTAAATTTTGAAAGACAAGTAAAAAAATATTTTAGAGGCAAGTATGAAATGTGGCAACCATCATCAGTGCTGAATGACCAGAATAAAAAGAGTGGTGATTCGGATTATATTAATTATCCAATAAACGTGTATCGATATGTTTTTAAGGAAAACATAAAGCATGGTTCCAAGGGGGTTCCTGTTTATACTTACAACCTATATGACAGACTGGAGAACAAAGATTACTCTCCTGTAAAAAAAGTTGGCACACACCTTTTTGCTCCTATATTGAATGCCCTCAATGAAAAACTGGGGCTATAAAACTTTAGTTACATAGCGTGAGTCTGGTGGCGATTGGAAAAATCAATAATTGCCATGAGGATGGTCATTACATATATGCATTGTGTCTGTTACCTTGTACCAGATTTGTTATTATGCGGAAGAAGCGCATCAGGTCAGAACATTGCAATAACTGCGGCTATGATTTTAAAATTTCATTGCAGGAGGTGAACTATTGCCCTGTATGCGGGCAGGAAAACCATAATCCAAGGCTCACATTAAAATACTATGCAGAACAACTGGTTGAAAACATTATTCATTTTGACAGTAAAATGATTCGTTCAATATTTACACTTTTATTAAAACCCGGAGAAGTTACAAAAGCTTATTTCCAGAACCGGCGTAAACAATACTCATCCCCTTTCCGGTTATTTTTTTTCGGACTGATTGTTTTCCTCTTTGCTATCATTTTTGTAAATAATCTTGTGTATGAGAAAGTACAGCACAGTGATAAAATTTCGATTAAAGAATATTTTGGAACATTACTTATTCAAAGCCCCGATTCAGCAAAATGGACATTTGATGTATCGCCCTTTCTAAAACACAATATTTATGTGGTGGATATTCGAAAGCTGGTTTTTTCTGAATCAATCAACACAGGCACCTGGCTCACACAATCTGGATTGCACAACAATTGGTACAACCGTTTGTATTATGCTTCCATCAGAAAATACGATCGTTCTGATTTGTCAAGAATTGATTTTGATAAAAAGCTAAACAGCTTTCGTTATTTTTTGCTAATCATAACTATTCCATTAACAGCAGCTGTTGTATTTCTGGTTTTCTATAAAAAAAGATTATTGTTCTTTGATGCATTTCTGTTTTCCATTCACTTTAATGCAGCAACTATGTTTTGGGGTGTTCTGCTGTTTTTTATTTATGTTTTGCCCTGGCAGTTTATTTTTCAGCGTGCTAATTATGACACTGCATTTGTGCTTCTGTGTTTCAGCTATCTGTTTTATTTTTTCCCTGCTGCTAAAAAAGTGTTTGGCTTCAACCGGCTCTCTGCTTTCGTAAGAACAATTTTAGCAGCCGCTATCATCATTCCGTTTATATACATCAGCCAGATGCTGGCGCAGGTTTACTGGGTATAAACATTGGTTTTGTTGTTGCAATCTTTTCTGTAGCTTCCGCTCCTAATTCCAAAACATGAGAAAGCTTCTGTTACTTGTAATTTTATTCTGCTGCAATTCATTATTTGCACAACAAACAGATACCATCACCAGGCCCGATATTAAAACCGCTGCAAAACTATTCAGCATCACTTTTACAGAAGCCGAAGTGGATAGTATGTATATGGCTATTCGTCAGCGGAACATACAATACAATCGTCGTTATCAGCTCAAATTAGAAAACAGTGTGCCCATGAGTTTGTGGCAAAGTCCGGCGCTGCCGGGTATGCAGTTTGAAACCGTACAAAAACAAGTGAAGTGGGGCTTGCCCAAAAATGTTTCTATGCCCGCCAATAAAAATGATTTGGCATTTTATTCTGTATTGCAATTAGCATCGCTCATTAAAAACAAAAAAATTACTTCGGTTGAGCTCACACAATTTTTTCTTGACAGAATTAAAAAATGGGGCGATACCCTGCAATGCGTCATCAGCATTACTGAAGACATTGCCATGCAACAGGCACGTGCTGCTGATGCTGAAATAGCAGCAGGAAATTATCGTGGGCCATTGCACGGCATTCCATACGGATTAAAAGATTTGTTCGCCGTAAAGGGAACAAAGACAACATGGGGCGCTGCACCTTATAAAGAACAGGTGATTGATGAAGATGCTTATGTTTATACAAAGTTGAAAGATGAAGGCGCTGTGCTGGTTGCAAAGTTTACACTAGGCGCATTGGCGCAGGGCGATTGGTGGTATGGCGGCCGCACTAAAAATCCATGGAATCAAAACTTTGGTTCATCGGGTTCAAGCGCCGGAAGTGCAAGTGCAACGGTGGCGGGATTGGTTCCTTTTGCTATTGGTACAGAAACATTAGGCTCTATCGTTTCTCCCTCGCATACAAATGGAGCAACAGGTTTACGGCCCACATTTGGTGCAGTGAGCAGAACAGGTGGCATGACTTTATGCTGGAGCCTTGATAAAACAGGACCTATCTGCCGCAGTGCAGAAGATGCAGCTGTTGTATTCTATTATATCAAAGGAACGGATGGTAAAGACCCAGGCGCTGTAAACATGCCGTTCAACTATTCTGCAAAAACCGATATTAAGAAACTTCGCATCGGTTATGCAAAAAATTTCTTTGACCGTATAAAAGATACATCTGCCAATGAATGGAAAGTCATCAAAGCATTTGAACAAATGGGTGTGCAATTGATTCCCGTAAACTTTCCCGACAGCGCTGCTTATCCTTATGATATTGTAGGCATTACGCTTGCATCTGAAAGTGCTGCTGCATTTGATGAACTTACAAGAACCAACCTGGATGATCAGCTCACCAGGCAAAACCGTAACGACTGGCCCAATTATTTTCGTGCAGCTCGTTTTATTCCTGCAGTGGAATATGTAAATGCACAACGTCACCGCTATTTGCTCATGAAAAAGATGCAGGAGTTTTTTACAACTGTTGATGTGGTGATTACGCCCAGCTTTGCAGGCAGTCAATTAGCCATTACTAATTTAACAGGTCATCCGGCATTGTGTATGCCCACAGGATTTAATAAACAGGGTTTGCCCACAAGCATTACACTGCTGGGTAACTTGTATGGTGAAGCAAATCTGTTAAGTGTGGGAAGAGCGCTGCAATTGAATACGGGCTGGGAAGAAGTGCATCCGGAAAAATTCAAGCAGTAGCAATTATTTGCTTTGTAATGACTGTTCTTCTTTTTTCAATTGTTTATCATAAACAAATGTTCCCAGCGGCAGCCACGCTGCAATAAAAGCAAAGGCAAATTTTTTAAACGGCCAGTTGTAAGTTTCTTTGGCGTAATAAGCCAGGGCTACATAACTCATAAACAAAAAGCCATGTGCCCAGCCCACATATTTTACCGCCAATGGCCAGTTCCAAATATATTTAAGCGGCATAGCAATCAAAAGCAATACCAAAAACGAAATACCTTCAGCAATACCCGTTTTACGTAAAAGGCGGATGGTTTTTGTATTCATAGTCTTACAATAACAGGAAAGAATTTGTTTTGTTGAACGCAATTAATGATTGCAATCATCTTTATGGCAATGTTTGGCAGCAGAGCAATAACGGTGATTTAAAAAGTGTGCAGCAATAATCAGCGCTGCCGCCGGCACAATAAATAATAATTTTGAATAAGGAAAACTTACAAACTGGTTAACAGCAAACAACAACATACCTGCACAAAACAAAATCAAACTTGTCTTTTTATGATGATGTTTTTTATAACCATGCCATAACGTGGTGAAACCAATTACAAATGCGGAACCGAGCAACAACACTTCCACAAAAATGTTATGAATAATGTTGATGCCAAACAAAGGAAGGCTGCTCATAAACAATGGCAACACCGCACAATGAATGGCACAGGCCAAAGAGGCGCCAATACCTAACGCTTCCCAATTGATTCTGAAATTCATGAGCCTGCAAATGTACAAATTTGCAATTTTGTTGCAAATTTTATTTTCATTTAATGTTTGAAGTACACCTGTCAGGTTGAAGGCTTTATTCATTTTACAGAACAAAACTCACTTTGCATAAGGGCATTAACCTTACAGGTGAAACACTATCCATTACTTACCTTTGCATTCAATTATGAGCAAGAAACTTTGGTTTTATCTTGGATTTTTTGTGCTGCTGCTGGGTGTGTTTTATCTCGTTTTGTTCTGGGGCACAGATTTATGGCGCAAAAAACTGCCCACGCTTAATGATGTAAAAGAGTTTGAATTTGTGAACCAGGATGGAGATACCATCACCAATCAGAATGTTGCAGGCAAGGTTCATGTAGTTGAATTTTTCTTTACAACCTGTAAAGGTATTTGTCCACGCATGAACACCAATTTGGCAGCTATCGCAGAAGAATTCAGTAACGACGATGATTTTATGATTCTCAGCCATACGGTGGACCCGGATAAAGATACTGTTGGCAGAATGAAATATTATGCTGATTCGTTAAAGATCAACAGTAAACACTGGCTGCTGCTCACCGGCACCAAAGAAAAATTGTATGAAGCTGCCCGCAAAAGTTATTTGCTCGATGATCAGAACAATGAAACCGCCGCTATTGCAGAACAGTTTATACATACACAGCTTTTTGCACTGGTTGATAAAAGCGGTAAAGTGCGTGGCATTTATGACGGGCTTAATAAAAAAGAAATTGAAAAACTGAGAAATGACATACAACTTCTGCTGAAAGAACGTTACAGCGGCCCCCGTTTTGTAAACGGCGTATTTCAAAACAACCCCTCTTAATTTTTTTATATGAGCGAAGCAATTAAAGAAGTGCTGAAAAAAAACCACATGAGCGTAACAGACAGCCGCCTGCAAATCCTCGGTTTGTTCTACAAGTCAACTGGCGCACTGGCGCATGCTGATATTGAAAAGAAAACAAGCGACAAGGTTGACCGTGTTACAATTTACAGAACATTGCAAACCTTTGAAGAAAAAGGATTGATTCATTCCATTCCTACTGCTGATAACTCCGTTAAATATGCTTTGTGCAAAGAAGCTTGCGAAGAAGGCCATCATCACGACAATCATGTACATTTTATTTGTGATGAATGCGGTAAAACGATTTGCTTAGATGATGTATTGGTGCCCGAAGTAAAACTTCCTAAGGGATTTGAGCCGCAGCAAAGCAATATGGTGGTGAACGGAATTTGCGGGGAGTGCAGGGGCTAGGAGTTTGAAGGAGGGGAAGGAGTAAAAGAGTCAAGATTAAAAAGCTTCAAAACTGATGTGTTTAAATGAGAAATTTTCTGACTTTATTTTTTTTGTCAACTACAGTTACAAGCAGCGCTCAATTTTATGATTCGTCTTTTTATTCAAAAAAAAATCCAAAGTTTACAAGCGCAAATTTTAAGGCAAGCTGAAAGAAATGTAGATATCTACATTGATAAAGGATTCTTATATCCTGATTCAGGTTATGTTGAGCGGTTTTTATTTTTTAAACTGGATTCTTCAGGGAAGAAGATTGAAAAACGGCTTTTCACTGATAAAAACGGAAAATCAGATTCATTAGGGTTCTCAAAATACAATGCGCAGAATATTGTTGTTCAGTGGAAAGATTTGTTTGAACAAAAGAAAAATTATCATACATATACTTTTATTCAACCAATATTATTCAGAACACATGGGCTTTCAATAAATAGAATAGAAAGTATTCCAAACGTTTGTATAGACTCTGCATTTATTTTCTTTGACCCGGTTATAAAGTTGCCGCAAATCAATTCACAAGTTTATAAACCAAGTCATTAGTAAGTTGTATAAAAAAAGGAGACGCTTTTATCAACGTCTCCTTTTCTCTTTTTCCTCTTAGCTACTCCTAGCCCAGCTTTTCCATCTCCCCCTTCACAAACTCCATCAATGTTTTAATATGTGAAGGAGAAAAATCAAATTTCAGTCCTGCGGCTTCATATAATTCAGGAAGCGTTTTTGTGCCGCCCAAACTTAAGGCGTTGATATAATTACTCAATGCCTGTTGCTGATTCTGCTTAAACTGCATCCACAAACCGATTGCGCCAAGCTGTGCAATTCCATATTCAATATAGTAAAACGGTACTTCAAACAAATGCAGTTGACGCTGCCATTCTGTGGGACGGAAATGTTCCAATCCACTGTAATCAATCATGCCCGTGCTGTACTCATTTGCCAAACGCACCCAATGATTTGCTCTTTCTTCAACAGTATGTTTCGGGTTTTCATAAATCCAGTGCTGAAAGGCATCAATACGTGCAATCCACGGAAGAATGGTGAGCACACGTTCCAACTGTTTAAACTTGGCTCTTCTTAATTCTTCTGCATCAGCAAAGAAAATATTCCAGTGCTCCATGCTGAAGAGTTCCATCGCCATGCTTGCCACTTCTGCAATTTCAGCTCCGTACTCTTTAAAACCTGTGAGTTCAAGATTGTGTATGAGGAAAGAATGTACTGCATGCCCACCTTCGTGCACCATGGTGGTAACATCATCCAACGTGCCTGCTGCATTCATAAAAATAAAAGGCGCACCTGTTTCAGCTAATGGCATGTTATAACCGCCGGGTGCTTTTCCCTTGCGACTGTCCAAATCAAAACGTTTCATCTCATTCATCTTCTTCAAACAATCAGCAAAAAAAGGATTGAGCTTTGCAAAACATTCTATACTCTTATCTAATAATTCTTTCCCGTTGTTAAATGGCTGCAATGGTTCAATTCCTGCGGGCTCTGCTTCCATATCCCACGGGCGTAATACATCCACATCAATTGCTTTGCGTTGCTCTTCATAAATGGTTTTTACTAAAGGAACCACATGTTGTTTTACCGCTTCATGAAAATTGAAACAATCCTGCGGCGTATAATCAAAACGCCCAAGCTCTTTAAACTTATAATCACGATAGTTACTGAAGCCTGTGTTCAATGCAATTTGATGACGCCGCTCCACCAGTTTGTTAAAGAGGTCATTTAGTGCATCTCTATCTGCATATCTTCTGTTTTGAATTTTGAGATATATTTCTTCACGAAGTTTACGATCAGGGTTTTCTAAAAACTTTGCAGCCTGCTGCAATGTGTATTCTTTTGCTTCAACCTCCACTGTCATTTTTCCTGCTATCTGGCCAAACTGCTGCTGCATTACACTCAGCTCTGCATTGATGGGAATATTTTCTTCACGAAACAGTTCAATACTTTTTTTAATGGAACGCAGATACGTAAAGTATTTGTTCTGATCCAGTTCTTGTGTAAAAGCACACTCAACTAATTTTCTGTTGAGCTTATCTGCATAAGGCTGCATTTTGGGTGCAATCTCCATGTAGAAATAGTTGAACGCTTCTTCTAATTGTTTGTTTTCTGTATCACAGGTCATACGCACCTGACGCCAGCAGGCATCTTCACTGATGACGGCTTCCAGTTCGCTGCTGTTGTGCAGCCATGTTTTCAAATCAGCTTTGCTGTTGATGGGTGCATTAAGTAATGAAGTGAAATAAGGTTCCAGTGCTTCCCATGTTGTTATCAAAAAATCTTTGGGTAAAAATTTTCGCTCAACGGGTTTGATGTCTGCTGTGTACATATCTTCTCAATTAAAAGACCTGACAGGTTGAACACTAAGGACAAACAGAATTTTAAAAACCGGTTGCACTAAAGTCATAACCTGTCAGGTCACTGATAGCTTACCGTCTTCCAGGCAAGTGTTGTTATAAATTAATCTTCTTTTTTCTTTTTCGGCGCTGCTTTTTTCTTAGGAGCTGCTTCTGTTGCCTCTTCTTTCTTTTCTGCTTTTGGTTTAGCCGCTTTTTTTGCAGGTTTTACTTCTTCTGTTACAGTTTCAGCCGCTTTCCTTGCCGGCTTCTTTTCTTCAGCAACTGCAGGCGCTGCTGCCTCTTCAACTTCTTCTTCAGGCACTTCGCTTAACTTGAACTCAATACCCTTGCTTTTGATGATGCTGAACCATTTCACCATCTTTTTCATATCACTGGCATACACCCGTTCAAAATCCAGGTCGGGATAGGTTTTTTCAAAAAATGTTTTTACTGCTTTAGCATCCTTCTCATCGGGCAATGCCACGTCTGCAGCATCAATTGATTTAAAAATATCAACAAGATTTACATTGTCACGCACTGTATATACCTCAATGCTTTCCAAATGAGAGAACTGGTGTTGCCTTGTGGAGGCAAACCGGCTGTTGCCATCTTCCAGTGAGCGAACAATGGCGCCATCTGTTTTACTGCTGATGAGTTCATACAATCCCGGCAAACCTGTTACCGCTATCAATTTTGAATATTCCATATGCTTCAATTAAGGCGTGCAATTTAGGCCTAAATGATGAAATAAACCTCCGGGGGTTTATAAACCTGTTTTAGAAATTCACCATCTTGATGATACCCCGGAGGTTTTTATTAGTTTCGGGGAAATTATTGATTATGACCCGTTTTGCTTTTTTGTTGCTGTTTCTCATCAGTTCAGTTGTTGCCGTTTCTCAATCAGGCTTTGGCTCTTTTCAGTCGTTGAAGCAGGAGGCAGGTGCAATGGTCATTACCACATCGGCAGGTACATTTATTTTTCGCAACTATCCGGATAATATCATACAAACAACTTTTGAAACAGCAGCTTACAAAGGCGAACAAGTCAGTAATGCTGTGTTGTTAAAACCATTGCCGGCAGGTTTTAAAATCAAACTTCAAAATGCAGAAAAAATTATTTTAACCAATACCATTGCTGAAGTAGAAATATTAAAACAACCGGTAACTATCAGCTACCGCTATGTAAAAACAGGTGATGAATTTTACCTGAGTAATATCACCTCTAAAGATAATCATCGTGTGTTTCAGTTTAATTTGATTGATGAGGATGAACAATTCTTTGGCACGGGCAGCCGCAGTATTGCTTTTAATAAACGCAATCAGCGGGTGGGGCTTGATAACAATCCATGGTACGGCTACAGTACCAATGCAGATAATCTCAACTACTCCATGCCTTTTTATGTGAGCAATAACAACTATGGTATTTTTTATGACAACCCTTCCCGTGGATATATTGATTTTGGAAAAACCAGTAAAGACACACTGGATGCAGGTTTTAAAGCAGGCAAACTTCAGTTCTATACTTTTTTTGGGGCGAATGCTGCACAAATTATTGAACAGTTTACCTCACTGGTAGGCCGCATGAGTTTACCACCACGCTGGGCATTGGGCAATTTTATGAGCCGCTTTGGTTACCGCACACAGGATGAAGTAATGAGCATTGCTGCAAAAATGAAAGAACAACAATTTCCGTTTGATGCGGTGATTATTGATTTGTTCTGGTTTGGTGATGCGGTGCATGGTGCATGGAACATGGGCAACTTAGACTGGAACAAACAACGTTTTCCAGAGCCTGAAAAAATGATTGCTGATTTAAAAAAACAAAACATCAACACCATTTTAATTACGGAGCCGTTTGTACTTGCAGAATCATTCAACTACAAATACACACAGCAAAACAAACTCAATGCTGTTGATGCAAAAGGCGATACGGTGGGCATCAAAGAGTTTTATTTCGGTCACACAGGGTTGCTGGATATTTTTCAGAACAAAACAAAAGACTGGTTCTGGAGTAAGTATGATGCACAAATAAAAAAAGGCGTAGCAGGCTGGTGGGGCGATTTGGGTGAACCTGAAAAACATCCCAATTATGTATTTCATAATATGAAAGATTTTGGTCAAACACGTTTGTTCAATGCAGATGAAGTGCACAATATGTATGGCCATGAGTGGAGTAAAATGGTATTTGATAAGTATGCAAAATTTTATCCTGCACAGCGTTTGTTTCATTTGAACAGAAGTGGTTATGCAGGTACCTGGCGTTTTGGTTCAGTGCCATGGAGCGGTGATGTGGACAGAAGCTGGAATGGCTTTAAAGCACAACTGCCCATTATGCAAAGCATGAGTATGAGCGGTGTGCCCACCATGCACAGTGATGCTGGTGGTTTTGCAATGGGTGAACGTGATCCTGAATTGTATTTGCGTTGGTTGCAAATGGCTGTGTTTACACCCATCTTTCGCCCGCATGGAAGTGTAAATGCACCCGACCCCAACATTCCGCAGATAGAAAGTGAACCTGTATTTTATGATGAACCCAATAAAAGTATTTTAAGAAAGTTTGTGGAGCTGCGTTATCAATTGATGCCTTATGTATATACCCTCAGCTATGATGCAGCTACTAAAGGCTGGCCCATGGTGCGGCCCATGTTTTTTAATGATGGCGCTGATAGTAACCTGAATAAAGCTAATAACCAGTATATGTTTGGTGACGCCTTGCTCATTGCACCTGTATTGGAAAAAGGCGCCACTAAACGGAAATTGTATTTGCCAAAAGGTTTGTGGTATGATTTTTTAAATCCTTCCAAAACTTATAATGGTGCTGCCTGGATAGAAGTGGATGTAACAGCAGAAAGCATTCCTGTGTTTGTAAAAGGCGGAAGCGTCATTCCTATGAAACCACCGTTTGAAAACACTGCCAATTATCCCAAAGACAAATTGATACTGCATTACTATGCTGCAGAAGGTTCTTTTCTGAATATCGTTTATGAAGATGATGGTAATAACCCCAAAGCAATCGCTTCAAAACAATTTGAATTAACAACCATCAGTACAGCAAAAAAAGAAAATGAAGTTGTTATAACGCTGAATAAAAAAGGAACGTATGCCGGTATGCCTTCACAAAAAAAGATTGAGGTATTGGTTTATGGTATTAATAAACCTGCTCAAGTGCTGGTGAATAAAATTCCTTACGCCAAATGGATGGTACATGATGATGGAACTGTTCATCTTTCTGAATTAACATGGGGCACGGCAATGAAAATGATACAATTCAAATAAAGAAGGCTTTAAAAACACAACCGGTTTGTGGATAACTATTACTCTGTAATCCTTGCTGCATAAAGGTTTGAGCGGAGAAATTAAAAAATCAGGCGTGCATTAAAAAAATTTTGTTACAGTATAAAACCCTCTATATTTGTCGCCTCTAAAAAAAATCGCAATATGAATAAAGCTGAATTAGTAGCAAAAATGTCTGACGATGCAGGCATTTCAAAAACCCAGGCCAACGCAGCGCTGGATTCAATGATAGAAGCAGTACAGAAAACATTAAAAGGCGGTGGCAAAGTTACACTCGTGGGTTTTGGTACGTTTAGCGTGAGCAAACGACAGGCACGTACCGGCCGTAATCCTAAAACCGGTGAAACGATTAAAATTAAAGCAAAGAAAGTGGCCAAGTTTAAAGCCGGTAAAGAACTCGCAGCAAAATTGTAATATCATCCATAAATAAAAAGCAGGCAGTAATTATTGTTTCCTGCTTTTTTGTTTCAGCAATCGTTACTTTTATATAATAAAAACAAATTTTATGGGAAGAGGAGATAAAAAAACAAAACGTGGTAAAATATCAAAAGGTTCATTTGGTAAATCAAGACCTGCAAAACCAAAGAAAAAAGCCGCTCCTGCTAAAAGCAGTAAATAAATAAATTTTCAGGCAGGGTTTGGGTTAAACTGTTTACGGGTTAAGCTTGCCCTGCTAATTTTTTCTTTTAAGGCGCTAATCGTTCAACTTTCCACACACCATTTTCCGTTAGGGTATATTGAATTCGATCATGCAGGCGGCTGGGTCTTCCCTGCCAAAATTCTATAATAACAGGCTTTACCCGGTACCCTCCCCAATAATGCGGGCGTTTTAATTCATGCTCCTTTATTTTACTCAGTTCATCAACCTTTGCTTCCAGCCATTCCCTGTTTTCAATTACCTGGCTTTGTGGTGAAGCCCATGCACCAATACGGCTGCCGGAGGGGCGTGATAAAAAATAATCATCACACTCTTTCTCACTTACTTTTTCAACCATTCCTGTAATACGAACCTGCCGTTCCAGTTCTTTCCAAAAGAAAAGAAGCGATGCTCTTGGGTTTTCATTCAATTCCTGTCCTTTAGCACTTTCATAATTGGTAAAAAAAACAAAGCCCTTTTCATTAAACTCTTTCAATAAAACTATCCTGGCTGATGGCACACCTTCAAGCGATGAAGTGGCCAGCGTCATCGCATTCAATTCATCAATCTCAGAATTCATTGCTTCCTGCCACCATACATGAAACTGCTGAATGGGATTGGGTAATACCTCCTTTTCAGATAATGATTTTAAACTGTAATCTTTTCTTAAGTGAGCGATGCTGTGCATACAATAAATATTTCGCAAAACTATGAAGTGTATCTTTATAATCGTACTGTTACATCATGATTGATGTCAGATGACGAAATCAGTTCTTATAAAAAGAAGCCACCCGTAAAGGAGAACAATTATCTTCCCATATACACCATTAATATCTGTACATCACTTGGGTTTACACCTGAAATACGGGAAGCCTGGCCCAATGTTCGTGGTTTAATTTTCTTAAATTTTTGCAATGCTTCAGCGCTGATAGAAGAAACTTTATTGTAATCAAATGAATCCGGTATTTCCAAATCTTCAAGCTGGCTCATCCGTTGCACCAGTTCTTTTTCCTTATTAATATACACATCATATTTCACCTGTATTTCTGTCTGTTCCAAAATTTCACGGTTATTCGTTCCTGTTAGCTGCTGAAGAGCGGGTGATGCCTTTACCAGTTCTTCTAAGGCAATACCCGGGCGTAACAGTATTTGTTGTGCTTTTTGCTTTTGAGAAATTGTTGCACTGCCTTTCGCCTCTAAAAAAGGATTAATTTCTTCAGGGGTTAATGTTACATCTGCCAGTATTGTTTTTAATTGATCAACTGCCTCCAGTTTTGTTCTTGTTTGTTCCATCCGTTCCTGGGAAGCAAGCCCCATTCTGTAACTCAGCTCAGTAAGTCTTAAATCAGCATTATCCTGGCGCAGCAATGTTCTGTATTCGGCCCGGCTGGTAAACATGCGGTAGGGTTCATCGGTTCCCTTGCTTATAAGGTCATCAATTAAAACTCCAATATAAGCATCACTTCTCTTTAGAATAAACGGGGCTTCTTCATTGGTTTTAAGATGCGCATTAATTCCGGCCATTAAACCCTGGCAGGCAGCTTCTTCATAACCTGTTGTTCCGTTGATTTGGCCGGCAAAGAAAAGATTCTGCACCTGCTTTGTTTCAAGTGAATATTGAAGCTGGGTGGGCGGAAAAAAATCATACTCAATGGCGTAACCGGGTCTGAACATCCGGCAATTTTCAAAACCTTCAATTGTACGAAGCGCATCGTATTGCACTTGCTCTGGTAATGAAGTTGAAAATCCATTTACATAAATCTCAACGGTATTCCATCCTTCCGGCTCTACAAATAACTGATGCCGGTCCCTGTCAGCAAACCGGTTGATTTTATCTTCTATACTGGGACAGTACCTTGGCCCTGTTCCCTGAATCCGCCCCTGGTACATAGGGCTTCGGTCAAACCCAGTTTTCAATATTTCATGAACAGTTGAGTTGGTATAAGTGATGAAGCAACTTTTTTGTTGCTCTGGTTTGATGATATCAATATTCATATAAGAGAACCCGCTGATTTCATCATCTCCCTTTTGCTCCTCCATTTTTGAATAGTTCAGACTGCGCCCATCAATCCTGGGAGGGGTTCCTGTTTTTAAACGATCGCTTTCAAAACCCAATTCAACTAATTGTTCGGTTATTCCCGTTGCTGCTTTTTCCGAAATACGGCCACCTCCCAGTTGTTTTTCTCCAATATGAATCACTCCATTCAGGAAGGTACCGCTGGTTACCACAACTGCTTTTGACTTTATTTCATGACCCAAACCAGTTATGACACCAAAGCATCTTCCATCCTTTACCAACAATTGCCGAACCATATCCTGGTAAAAATCTACGTTGGGTGTATTTTCCAGCATTTCCCGCCAGGTGGAAGCAAAAAGCATTCTGTCGTTTTGTGTGCGGGGACTCCACATAGCAGGCCCTTTACTGCGGTTAAGCATCCGAAACTGAATCATGCTTTTATCACTAACAATTCCGCTATACCCCCCTAGGGCATCAATTTCTCTTACAATCTGCCCCTTGGCAATACCGCCCATTGCAGGATTACAGCTCATTTGGGCAATGGTTTGCATGTTCATGGTAATGAGCAGTACTTTGCTGCCCATATTAGCGGCAGATGCAGCAGCTTCACAGCCGGCATGGCCAGCGCCCACTACTATAATATCGTATTCTGGAAACATAAAAAAACAAAGATAGCTTGAAATGCCCGGGCGGTTTGTATGGTTTCACGTGAAAAACAGAATGTTTCAGACTGGAACATTTTATGTTACATGTGAAACCTGCTATTTACAGGCAAAGACTTGTACTAAAACAGCCTTCTTATCATTTACAACACCAAATGAAACTCCCATTACCTCAAACTTGGGGTCCAGAAGATTTATACGATGGCCTTTATCAGCTACGCCATAATCAATTAAAAGAGTAACAAGAGCTTCAAGGGGGTTTCTATTGCCAGAATAGATGTTTTCTGCTCCGCATTTATAAGAGCCCGCTTCCTTAATTCTCTGTATAAAACCCTTTCCTGATGATGATTTATGAGAAATAATACCCCCACGTGCTGCTAAATCAACTGAATGAGTTTTTGCCATTATCTTTATTCCTGCATCAGGAATTAAATAAGGAAGCGGGCTTCTAACCTTTTGAATGTCCCGTTCAAGGCTTTTTACTTCTGGTTTATTTGCCTCCGGAAATTGACGGATGAACTCTTTTACAACCTCAACGTAAAATTTTTGAGGACTTCTTCGAAATACATTGGTCCAGTAAAACATCATTTGCTCTTCTTTTGTAAACCCAGAGAAAATTTCATTTTTACTGATGGATTTCCACACAGAGGAGTCAATAGGGGCGTTGTAAACAAATGGCTTGTCCTGCAGGGTAATTATACCCTGACTGAATACTGATGTTCTAATGACCAAAAGAAACCCAATTAAGATATACTTCATTTTGCTGCCAGCTTTGAAAAATAAGAACGCAAATAAAAATCCTCCCGTTCACGCATCTTCTTAATTTGTTGTGAAGACTTATCATTATAGCCACATAAGTGAAGGCACCCATGAAAAATAACCCTGTGAATTTCTTCTTTAAATGTTGTACCCAAGTTTCGGGCATTTTCCTTTACCCTGTCAGCACTAATATAAAGCTCCCCAATAACGGGCTCATTTTTTTGATTGTAATGAAATGTAATGATGTCAGTATAATAATGATGGGCTAAAAAGTCACGGTTTATCTCAAGAAGGAATTTGTCTGAGCAAAAAACAATTGAGATTTGTTTAATTTTAACCCCTTCTTTTTTAAACAAACCTGCCAGTTGTTCTTTTATCTCCTTTCTTCTACTCAGGTTAAGATGAACATTTTTAAAAAAAAATTGAACTTGTTGCCCCATAGTTTTTCAAAATTCGGAAATCCTTTAGGTTTTGCAGCAATACATTTGCAGGAGATGATAATAAAAACGAAAAAACTTTCGGAAATGGCTCCTGGGGAGAAAGGCATTATATATTCTTTTGACAGTAATGAGCTTTACTTAAAACTGCTTGAAATGGGGTGTGTGCCGGGGGAGGAGATAATTGTTGAGCGGGTTGCCCCTTTGGGTGATCCTATCAGTATTTTAGTTTCGGGTTACCAGTTAAGTCTTCGCTTGGAAGAAGCTAAGACAATTACCATTCAACTGCCTTGATTAAAAAAAAATTGCATGAAAGTTGGTCTTTACTCCGGCTCATTTAATCCTGTTCATAACGGGCACCTCATCATTGCACAACATGTATTAAATGAAACAGATCTGGAACAGGTGTGGTTCATCATATCACCACAAAACCCCTTTAAACAACAAAAGTCTTTACTGAATGAGTACGACAGGTTACACCTGGTGTCCCTTGCAATTGAAGGGAGCGCAAACCTGAAAGCCAGTGATATTGAGTTTAAACTTACAAGACCTTCTTACACCATTAATACCCTTACCTATCTTACTGAAAAATATCCGAAGCATCATTTCTCTGTGATTATGGGAAGCGACAGTTTGCAAAATCTTACAGAATGGAAAAACGCCCATCAAATCATGGACCGCTTTCCTGTTTATGTTTACGAAAGGCGGGGTTTTGCAATTTCCAATCCGGGTGTAAAAGAACTTCATGAAACCAAAGCGCCCCTGCTTGATATTTCGTCTACACATATCCGTAATTTAATTCGTGACAACAAATCAATAAGGTATCTTGTGCCGGATATTGTAAAAGAAGAAATTGAACGTAACCAGTACTATAAATTAAAATACCCAGCCAAGCAGTAAGCAAACAAGCGGAATTACAGGAGCAGGGATTTTTGTGAACTGAAGCAGTAAAAAAGCGCCAAAAATAATCAGGAGATTTAAATAGCTGATAGTGTTTAATTCCAGAAGTGTGAGATCCCTTGCTACATAAAATGCAGAGGCAATCATGAGACCAACAACGGCTGCATTAATTCCTTCCAGGGAGCGGTAAATAACTGCATGCTTTCTGAGGTTATGCCAGATGGGATAGAAAAATAAAACCAGCAGCGCACTTGGTAAAAAAATTGCAACTGTACCAATTATCACCCCCATTAACTGCATTCGCTTTCCTTCTTTCTTAAGCGCCATACCTCCGGCATAAGAAGCCATTGAAAATACAGGGCCCGGAATACCCTGTACAAAACCGGCACCCGTGAGCAAATCTTCTTTTGATACATATTGGGTTTTTTCTCTTACAACAAACTGCTCATACATCATCGGAACCAGTACCTGCCCTCCGCCAAAAACAAGGCTTCCAAAACGATAAAAATTTTCAAACAGGTTATATGCTTTACGGTTCTCCCATTGTTGTTTATTGGCCAGCGTACTGAGAAATCCAGCAACTATAAACACAAATGCAAAAAGCCAGATATTCGTCCACTTAATCTTTTTGGGCAATATTTCTTTTTGAGGAATACGTTTGCTGCTGAAGTTGGTAGCAATGCCTGCCGCTACCAGTATAATAGGAAACAGCCAGGGTGTTTTAAAAAATATATAAGTGAGCAGGCCCGCAATTACCATGATAAACCGGGTAATGGTATTGTTTACGGAAATTTTATACGCTTTCCATGCTGCATACATTAAAAACCCGACAGCCATTGGGGGAAGGAACTTAAAAATATCTTTGTCAAGGGCGGTTCTGTCAATATAATGAACCAAAAAAGAAAGCGCTCCCATAATAACAGAAGCCGGAAATATCCATATCAATAATGTGAGCACTGCAAGAGGAACACCTCCCCGTTTATACCCAATAAGTGTAATCGTTTGGGTGGACGATGCGCCCGGCAGCAGTTGACAAAATGAAATGAGTTCAGTTAACTCTTCTTCCGTAACATCTCTCCGCTTTTGCACAAATGTGCGCATCATCATTCCAAAATGGCCCTGTGGGCCGCCAAAAGCAGTAAGCGTATAAATAAACACCGCCTTGAGAAATGGTATATGACGTATAAGAATCAGACAATCAATTTTATTTTTTTAATCCAATTTCACGTAGGCGTTCATCAAGGTATTGCCCTGCGGTTGCATCATCATAGTTTTTTGGATTTACTTCTGTAATACAGCTTTCTAAACAAGCAAGAGACATATTGCCTTTTGGATGCAGGAAGAAAGGTATGGAAAACCTTGAGGGATACCACAACTCCCTTGGTGGGTTTACAACTCTGTGCATAGTGGAGCGAAGCTTATTATTGGTAAGCCTTTGGAGCATATCTCCCACCTTCACCACAATTTGCTCAGGCAATGAAGTTACTCCAACCCATTGGTTTTGTTTGGTTAATATTTCCAACCCATCTGCACTGGCGCCCACAAGAAGTGTTATGAGATTAATATCTTTATGTTGCTCTGCACGGATAGCACTTTTTGGTTCATGTGTGATGGGTGGATAATGAATGGCACGCAAAATAGAGTTTCCGTTTTTAATAAAACCATCAAAATAGAATTCATCAAGATTCAGATACAGGGCAATTGCCTGCAACAACCTTCTGCCCGATTCTTCAAATGAACGACAGGCTTTTTCAAACGTGGGGTTGAAGGAACTAATTTCAGATACCTGTACATTCTCAGGATATTCTTCAGGAACATACTCCGACCCGTCCGATTTTTGCCCATATTGAAAGAACTCTTTTAAATCAGGTGCGTCGCTGCCTTTTGCATGCTCTTTTCCGAATGAGGTGTAACCACGCTGGCCTGCCAGGCCGGGGATTTCATATTGCTTTTTCTTTTCAAGAGGCAACGAAAAAAACTGCTGAACATATTTATACAAATCAACTATGAAATCATCACAAATAGCATGATTTTTTACAGTAACAAATCCAACCTCTTCATACGCTTTTCCAATTTCGCTTACAAATTTTTGTTTCAGGGCCGCATTGCCGCTGGTAAATTCAGCCAAATCAACGAGCAGGTATTTATGCAGTATGGGAATTACGTGTTACGTCTGCTTGGAACATCGGCCGAACAAAGGCAGGAAGATGGACATATGAATGTAAGCTGATTTACTTACAGTCAGCCGGAGCTAATGATGATTGAAAATATGGGCTGAGAAATTATTCGTCAGCCCATATTTCATAAATACACTTGTTACAGGCATGCCCAATGTCCGAACTAAGAAAAAATGGTTCTATTCATTTTCTTAAACTGTCTAACCAGTTTTTAAGTGCTTCTATGTCATTTAACTGAGGCTTAGAAATTGTTATAGTCATTTGCTTTTGAGATACATTGATTGTATGTCGTTGAAAGCTTGTTAGTTTTTTTCCTTTTGATTTTTTTATGATTTCCTCTTTAACTTCTTGATTTGGCATAAAGATGAATTTGACTTTAGTTGAATGATAAAAATTCAATTTGTCAGGGTCTTTTAACATTAGTTCAGTATAAAAAACGTAAAGCCCAATTCCATATGGTATTGAAAGTTTATCTTTGTTAATTGGTGGAAATTCATTAGAGTTGCGGAACTTCAAAATCTCATTACCACTTTGAATTTCAAAGTAATCGCTAACAGTAGTACTTCCTCTATACCAGAAATTAGGTACTATAAATTTTATTTGAAGTTTTTCATTTGATTTATCATAGGTAAGCTGTAATAATGCGCTATTAGCTTCATTAAAACTTGGATTTACTTTTTTAAACAGAACTGATTTTGTTAGTTTGAAACTGTCTACAAATACAGAATCTTGTGACTGAACAAGGCAAGTTTTGAGTAAAAAAAACGTTATAAACGTGGCTTTTTTCATAAACTTTATGTTATAGTAAATCAATAAAAATAATTCAATAAAGACTGAATAACAAATCAAGGTTTGCCTTTGAACTTAAAATCAAATTCCTTATACCAATATTTCATTGACATGTCTTCATCCCACTTAGTCGAAGCTTTTACAACACCTGCTATTCCACCAAAATATAATGCACCGGGACTTACAAATTTACCAGTATAGCTCAAAGTTGGTAGCCCAGTTATTTTTTTAGTGACTGTTTTACCTACCCCAGTAAAAACTGATTTACCAAATCCTTTCACACCAACTTTTACCGCAAATTTGGACATTGGAGCTATTAAAACTGCACCTTTAATAAGAACCGCTGTAACTACTGCAACTGCCACAACAGTAATTGCAACTCTTGCAACCGCTCTTATCAATTTTCCGAAAAAAGTTCTACGCCTCCACTCACTGATATCTTGGCCTAAAGAGATAGCACCAGTTGCTAATGTTTTAAAATAATCAAGTTCAGGTCTTACAAGCTGCTTGGCGGCATTTAATGCATCTGAAATACCTTGTTTATCTACAAAATGGAGATTTGGATCAAGATTTATTGTATTAATGTGATTTTGCAGTATGGTCTCAATTTGAGTAGCTCCATTTTCAAGATTAACCTCATTGTCATATATAGGATTGTTTTCAAATGCTTCTAAATCATCAGCCAATGCATCAAATCTTGATAAAATTGGTTGAGGCAGAAGCGTTAGAGCATCACCCGAGTAAACATTCGGTTGATTATCCCAGTTTTCAGTATCCAAAACATTTACTTGAAAATTGTCATTAAAAACATACGTTGGCTCTGCAGCCACAAGCGAATTACAGTACTGCTCTATATTTTCTCTTACAAAATTGTCGTATTCAACACTACTCATTCTTGCATTTGAAGCGACTAAGCTGGCAATTTTCTCTTTTAAGACTTTAGTTTGATTGTTTGTGATTTCAACCATTTTAGCGGTGGTTACTTTGTTGTCAAACGGCACCTCTTGTTTGGTTTGTACTGTTTCATTCTTTTGGCAAGAAACCAAAAAAAATCCAATAGTTAAATAAATAGACAATAGTTTCATTTTGCATTAGTTAATGTTAAACACCTGTGTTACTGGCCTGTAACAGGGCAGGGGTGAAATATGCCCAATAGTCCGTCAACTATTCTATAAACAAAACTAAATAGTCAGGATGCAACCCTATTGCACGCAGGTAAAAGAAATGTTAAAACTTCCTGTGTCTTTATAGCAATACGAATTTTTGTATTTGTCGAAATAAATAGGCGCTCCTAATTCACGCATTACCGCTATAAAATCCTTGGCTGTTCTTGCGGATACCTCAAGTTTTGCGGCCAATTCAGATGCATTTCCAGTTGTCTTACTTTGAATTAACTTGTCAATTCGTTGAAATCGTTTAATAAATGTACGAGGCATAATTTTGATAGGTTTTCATTTGATTGTAAATTGAGATTAGTGTCGCTTTAGTAAGGGTTGCCTACAACAACAGGAATTGTCATAATCTTGCTTTTTATGAAGTTATTTTGATGTTTCGAATTATGTTTGAGCTGCAAAAATTACAAATTTGAATCTTTTACAGAAACCTTTTTTTATTATTCTTATTGTCCTCATTTGCGGAGGCGTTTCCTGTACACCAACTTATAAATCATTTACAGAGCGTTATAAAAAAGATTTTACAACCAGCTCCTCCACTCCTGACTACTCGAATTTAAACTATTGGGCTGCACATCCTTGGAAAAAAGATCCATCAGACAGTATTCCGAAACCTTTATTGAATGATGCAAGAGACTCCAGCGTGGATGTGTTTTTTCTCCACCCAACAACGTTAACTGATAAAAAATTAAATGGCGTTGTGTGGAATGCTGATATCAATGATGGTGAACTGAATGCAAAAACAGATTATACATCCATTCTTTACCAGGCAAGTGTGTTTAACCAGCATGCCAGAGTTTTTGCACCCCGTTACCGGCAGGCGCACCTTTATTCTTTTTTTACTCCTGACTCTGTTGCAGGAAAAAAAGCGCTTGCATTTGCTTATGAAGATGTGCGGGCAGCTTTTCAATACTATCTTCAATATTATAATAATGGAAGGCCCATTATTATTGCATCACACAGCCAGGGAACCGTACACGCCAGTATGCTGCTGAAAGAATTTTTTAAAAACAAACCACTGGCCAACCAACTTGTTTGCGCCTACCTGACAGGAATGATTTTGCCCAAAAGTTCTTTTCATTCTCTTAAGCCGTGCCATGATTCATCATCAGTTGGTTGCTTTACGGGGTGGCGAACTTTCCGGAAAAACTATATCCCCGGGTTTGTTGAAAAAGAAAATGGAAGCTCATGGGTCATCAATCCCATCAGCTGGACAATGGATTCACTCAAACTTTCACGTAAAAAAAATAAGGGCGCTGTATTATATAATTTTAATAAAATCATTCCTCATACTAACGGTGCACAAATCAAACAAGGTATCCTTTGGGTGGAAAAACCAAGGTTCCCCGGCGGTATGCTGTACTTCAGTAAAAATTATCACCCGGGAGATATTAACTTGTTTTACATGAGTATCAGAAACAATGTTACGGCAAGGATTAATGCGTATTTTCAACGCAGCACCAAGTAATTCTACCCGTTCTCAGCGCCAAAACGCAATATTTTCATTGCAATTTTTGCATGTATAAAAACAAAGCTTTACTTTAGAGTTGAGAAAATTCCAATATCAATGAATCCAGGAAAAGCCACGGGGGCATTTTTCGTGCTTGCCGTTTTTTTCAGAATTGCATATATTTTTTTATTCCCTCCTGCAGGTACGGATCATGAAATGATTCATACAGCAGTTGATAATTTGCTCAGCGGAAACGGGCTTGCGTTTCCTATTGCCAATCCTGCTGACTTATCCACTACCTTTTATGAGCCTATGAATGAATGGCCACCTTTGGTTGCCTATCTCTTATCAGTAATAAAAGCTATGACAGGTGATGGCAGGGCCGCCGATCTTATTTTAATGAGTGCAGGCATGTTGCTGTTACTGGTTGTTATCAACTCCATGATGAAGGTGCTGAAGTTGAAAGAACAGGTTCAGGTGATTCTCTGGCTCATTATTGCAGCCAATCCTGAGCCCTTCCGCAACCTTGGAATTTCAGACTTGTACAGCGGCTTGTTTTTAATGTGGGGTGTTTTGTTTTCACTGCGTCTCGTTCAGCAGGAGTTTATTAAACCCAGCCAGATTGTGATTGCTTCAATATTCTTTTTCCTGCCTGCTGCTTTTCGCTATCAATATTACCCTGTTATTTTTATGTGCCCTCTTTTTTTAATTGCGGCCGGCCGGTTTCTAAAAAACAAACACCTTTTCCGAAACGGTATTAACGCTTTTTCAATTGTGTTTTTTTTGCTGGTATTACAGGTGGTTTTATTATATCAGCAAACAGGCATTGCCGCCAAGATGGCCGATGTGGCAGGTTTTTATCCTGAAAATTTAATCTGGACTTATCCCTTCTTACTAAAGGGCTTTATCAATATCAGCTACCTGGAAAACGGTTTGATTGGATATGGACACTGGACCATTATTCCCTACTATATCATTACTTTTCTGTTTACCATATTTTTATTATATAAACTATTCTTTTACCTGCTACATAAAATGAAAGAGGTGGAAGTTACAGAGTATGGTGTAAGTAACATTATTCACCTGAACCGGTTTTTTATTTTCTCTGTGGCCCTGAGTATTGTGGGGTTGCTGATTGTTTTATCAGTAAGATACAGTCCGCAAATGAACTATGCCGGTCGTTTTACCTATGTACATGAAGGCCGCTACTTTGTTGCAGCCACATTACTGCTGCTGCTGCTGTTTGCGCAGCTCTTACAGGAAGAAGTTTCGTATTCCCGGATCTCCGTAAAACAACTAAGGCGTGTGTTAGTAGGCTCCATGATGCTGATTAATTTTGCATTATTTGGCAAGTTTATTTACAACATTGCAACTGATAACCTTAAAGGAACAAGAGAAGGGTGGGTAGCAGAGCGGAAAATAGTCTTAAATGAAATTGAAGAGCTTCAAAAAAAATACAATCTGCCAGTGGTAGCTGTTGCCTCTCAAAAATATTTCCTGTATCAGCCGGTCATGCATGAGTATGGAATTATTAAAAGTTTTACCCAACTAAGGCAAATGGGCATTAAAACATCACATCCCCTGCAATTGCTGATCATCACCAATAAGCATCCCAATAAAGAGGAGCTGAATTTTATTAAAGAAAAAGGCGCCGGCGAAGTGTACAGCGGAAGAGCCTGCAAAATGTATCACATGATCATAGGAAACAGGCAAACTCTTGCTTCTTTATACTGAGAGCTTTTTCCTCTTTATATTGCAGAAGCAACGTCTTAAACTTCTTTCATTGCAAATGAAGCCTTTCATATGTAGCCCTTTTGGTGTTTTCTTTTTTTTTCTTCTTGTTAGCTGGAAGGTTTTATTTGTTGTTTGTTATAAATATCCACTGGATGATAACTGGCACCAGCAAACGCTGGCCATTAATTTTGCAAATGGTTTTGGAGTAAACTATATTACCGCCCCTGTTCACAATCTTTCAGGCTGGGCAGTTGAAACAATTTACAGATGGCCCCCCGCAACCGCCAGTTTAACAGGTTTGCTTTTAACACTCACAAAAAATATTGAAACTGCTGTTCATTTGGTTGATGGAATTGCATTGTTCTTCCTTTTATCAGCCATCCGTTCGGTTGTAAAGATTTTAAACTTTACCGGCATTCAACAATGGCTTTTATGGCTGCTGCTTTTTTTTAACCCGGCGCTTACAGATTTATTTGGTTCAAGCGATTTACTCAGCCTGGCATCCTGGCTCTGGAGCTTTTATTACACACTTCGCCTCGCCTCAGAGCCACAAAACAAAAAACTGCTTGTTCCATTAATTGTTCTTGGTTTTTTACCGGCTGTGTTCCGGTATCAATTTTATGTGCTTATTTTTTGTTTACCGCTGACGGTTCTCTTCTGGTCATACAGGGCAGGAAACCAATTATTGCTGAAAAAAAGCATGCTATGGCTGGCTGGTACTGCACTCCTTTTAGCGTTACAATGGCTGTTTATAAAACATTCCGGGGCGGTTACCAACCCTATTACAGATACCGTTGCGTTTAGTCCTGAAAATTTATCACGAATAAATGCATTTTTTATATCTGCCTTTGTTCCGTTTTACCAGTTTCTCAACTTCTTTTCAGCAAAATGGGGAATCAACGTTATCTTTTTATATCAGGTTACAGGAGCCGCAAGTTTACTACTGTTCTGCTTTTTTCTTTACCAGTTATTCCGGAGTTCTTCAACAGTTGCCGCTTCTTTCCTGAAATTTATTTCACTAAGCGCTGTTTCATCTGTATTTTTCTTCCTTTGCTTTCTTTCTTTAATTTATGAAAAACAGGTTAATGGCAGATTCACTTTTACATATGTGCAGGAACCAAGATACTGGGGTATTGCAATAATGCTGATTCCTGTTTTATCTATCGCTCAGCAACCATTCCAAAAAAAGCGTTTTTCTGAATTTATCATTTGGTGCTGCATTAGCGTTTCTGCGTTTGTGAGCCTGTACCGGGTTCAAAAAACATTTTTTCAAAAAGATGCTCTATCCGTTTATACCCAGAGAATTCTGCCAAAGAAAAAAATAAACCTTGCTATTCAAACCACAGTTGCCGCCCGGCCCCTGCCTGTAGTGATAAGCTGTTTTGATAAGGACTATGCAATGGGAAATTACAATCAGCCCTATGCTGTTGTTGCCAATGATTCGCTGTTAACCAGCGGAACCATCCAATCCGCTAAACCTGTTTGGTTATTTCTGATTACAAAGGATACGCTTAGCGAAAAAGAAACACGTTTTGTTACAAACAATCATATGCTTCTTATGGAACGAACACCGGGCATATATCGCTTATACAGGAACAATTAACTTTACCTCATGAACATGGCAGCCGTTTTTATAATTGTTCCCTGCTTTAATGAGGATGCCTCTGTATTGCATCAAACACTAACGGATTTACTCAGCGCCGGTTACTCCGTTGTATTGGTTGATGATGGCTCAACAATTAATCAACAAACAATTGCGGCTGATTTGCCTGTTTCTTTTTTACGGCATGAAGTTAATTTGGGCCAGGGGGCTGCTCTGCAAACCGGTACTGAATTTGCCCTGGAAAAAAATGCTGAGTATATCGTTCATTTTGATGCAGATGGTCAGCATCAAAGCAGTGATATCCGTGATTTACTTCAATCTTTATTCACAAATGAATATGATGTGTCGTTTGGCTCCCGGTTTTTAACTGCAAATCATCCATCCATCCCGCCTTTCAAAAAAATAATTATTGCTGTTGCAAGATTCATCAATTATCTTTTTACCGGGATATTATTAAGTGATGCCCATAATGGTATGAGGGCTTTCAATAAGAAAGCAGCCTCCTCCATCATCATAACAGAAAACAGGATGAGCCACGCTTCAGAAATTTTATTTGAGGTGAAGAAAAACAAACTTCGTTATTGTGAAGTACCGGTTACCATTGTTTATTCCTCTTACTCCCGCCATAAAGGGCAATCTGGCTGGAACAGTATCCGTATTGTATTTGACTTACTTTTACACAAATTGTTTCAATGAGCGGTATTCAAATCATACTCATTTCTTCTTTTGTGTTTGTGGCATTATATGCATTTGTACGATTACGGAACAGGATTACTGATGTTCTGCTTCTTGCGGGGCTGGCAGGGCTGGCCGTTTTCTTTGTATTGTTTCCCGGCACAACAGAAGGAATTGCACACAAGTTAAATGTGGGCCGTGGGGCTGATTTGGTGTTTTACTGCTGTATTGTTCTGTTTTGGTTTGTAGTATTAAAACTCTACTCCAAAATCAGAAAGCTGGAACAAATTACAACAGACCTGATCCGCAGGGAATCAAAAGAAAAAGCAGAAACATCAACTCCAAACAAGTCCTGAATTATTTAATAGTATATGCCCCGAGTTTTGTTTCGGTATTTACATCAATAGAAGCAAGGGGTACTTTAACCACCACTTTATTATTGATCATTCCCACTTTATTAGCGTAATAATAAGTGATGGCTGTTGAAGGATCAACAGGCACAGTTGAACCAAATGCGTTAATGGCAATTGTGGCTGTTACTTTTATAACATTGGTAAATGAAACCCCGTTAACTGAATAGTTAATTCCTTTTTCTGAAATGGTAAACGTTGTGTTTACTGTAATGGGCACCACTCCAAAACCAGTTACGTTCGTATTCACTGTTTTTGACTCCTGCCAGCTTGTTCCCACTGCTGCGTTATCTTTTAAGTGAAGCAACTCCACGCTTTGATTAAGACCGGGAAAAAAACTGATGCGGAAATAGTCGTTTCCTGTTTTGTTATAATATTCATTGGGGCCAGATGAATTGGTGAACACCCTGTAAGCCCTCACACCAGTAGAACTGTCCCTTGAGGTAGCAGTAAGTTTATATGCAGTATTTACAGCACCCGTTCCTGTAGTGCCGGTAGTGGTGTAGTTCCACTCGCTTCCTGCTCCATCGGGTTGATAATTGATGGTTTCAGCAACAGGCGGGGGTGTTGTTTTCTTCTTATTGCAATCACTGGAGGTTAGAGTGATGTACAGGAACAAACAAAACAGAACAGTGAGCTTTTGCATAGAACATTTTTATGTAAGATACAAAAACGGCTGTAACCGGTTCTTTGTTGTTTAAAATTCACAGTTTTTAGGCGTGCGGGGGAAGGCAATTACATCCCGTATATTACCCATACCCGTAACAAACTGCACCATACGTTCAAAGCCTAACCCAAAACCGGCGTGGGGTACGGTACCAAAACGGCGGGTATCCAAATACCACCAAAGCTCTTCTGCGGGCACATGCATTTCTTTCATACGTTGTTCAAGCTTATCCAGCCGCTCTTCACGCTGGGAGCCGCCAACAATTTCTCCAATGCCGGGGGCAAGGATATCCATGGCGGCAACGGTTTCTCTTCCGGGCTCACAGTCATCGTCCCGGCGCATATAAAACGCTTTGATGGCAGCAGGGTAATTGGTAACCATCACAGGTTTTTTAAAATGTTTCTCCACCAGGTAACGCTCATGTTCACTCTGCATATCAATTCCCCATTTCACATCATACTGAAATTTTTTCTTTTTGTAGGCCGGTGATTGCAAAAGAATGTCGATGGCCTGTGTATAGGTGATGCGTTCAAAATCGTTATTCAAAACAAACTCCAGTTTTTCTATCAGACCCATATCACTGCGTTTGTCCTGTGGCAGTTGTTTTTCTTCATCTGCCAGGCGCTGTGCAAGAAACTCTAAATCTTCCCGGTTGTTTTCCATTGCAAAACGGATGATGTATTTAATGAACTCTTCTGCAAGGTTCATGTTATCTTCCAAATCATAAAATGCCATTTCCGGTTCTATCATCCAGAATTCTGCCAGGTGGCGTGCAGTATTACTGTTCTCTGCTCTGAAGGTGGGGCCGAAGGTATAAATCTCACCAAATGCTGTTGCGCCTAACTCCCCTTCTAACTGTCCGCTCACTGTTAAGTTGGTAGCACGGCCAAAAAAATCTTCTTTATAGTTAATACTGCCATCTTCATTACGTGGAGTGTTATTAAATGGTAATGTGCTTACATGAAATGTTTCTCCCGCACCTTCTGCATCACTTGCCGTAATGATGGGCGTATGCAGATACACAAAACCTTTTTCGTGATAAAATTTGTGAACTGCAAATGCTACGGAATGACGCACCCGGAACACGGCTCCAAATGTATTGGTACGGAAACGCAGGTGGGCAATCTCCCTCAAAAATTCCAAACTGTGTTTCTTAGGTTGAAGCGGATACTTTTCTGCATCACTATCTCCAAGTATCCCGATAGCTGTTGCTTTAAGTTCTACTTTCTGTCCTTTACCCAGAGAAGGAATGATTGTTCCCGCTACTTTTAAAGATGCAGATGTTGTAATTCGTTTCAGCAGTTCCTCATCAAACTTTCCCAGTTCCAGTACTACCTGCAAATTATTATTGGCGCTTCCATCATTCAGCGCCACAAACTGATTGTTGCGGAAGGTTCTAACCCAACCCATCACTGTTACCTCCTGTTCATTGGGCTCCCAACTGAGCAGTTCTTTAATCTTCACTCTTTTATTAAACATAGTTCTGAATTTGAGGGTGCAAAGATAACCATGCAGGGCGGAAAACAGAACATTACAATCCTGTGATTATTTGATGCCTTTCTCTTTCTGTAATTACTGTTACTTTTGCCCCGTTTAAAAAACAAGCAATGAAATAATCATTAAAAAACAGCGGCTCAATTTTCCACCACCCGGGATGATAATTTTTAATGATAATGCTATCCCGAAAAATCGGCACAAGTTGTGACCAAAAAACAATAAAAATTAACACATGAAACTGTCGCATTTGTCTGAAACATTAGTGGGCTCTGAAATTGTAAAACTGGGTAACCAGATTAAAGAACGCATCCGCAATGGTGAGCGCATTTACAATTTTACCATTGGTGATTTTGACAGCTCTGTTTTTTCAATTCCCAAACAACTGGAACAGGAAATTATTGCCGCCTATCAGCAACGTTATACCACCTACCCTGCAGCAGAAGGAATTATTGAACTGCGTAAAAGCGTTGCTGCATTTATTAAAGAGCGTGAAGGGCTGGAGTATGGTGTACATGAAATTCAGATTGCATCGGGCGGAAGGCCTTTGATCTATTCTGTGTTCCGTGCCATTGTTGATAAAGGCGATAAAGTCATTTATGCGGTACCCAGCTGGAACAACAATCATTATGTACATTTTAATGAGGCACAGCATGTGGTGGTGGAAGCAACTCCTGAAAATAATTTTATGCCTTTGGCAATAGATATAAAACCATTGCTGAAAGGAGCTGTTTTGCTTTGTTTGTGCACACCGCAAAACCCCACCGGCACCATGTTCAGCAAAGAAGAGCTGGAAAAAATTTGTGACCTGGTAATTGAAGAAAACAAAACACGTGGTGCAACAGAAAAGAAACTGCTCATCATGTTTGACCAGATGTACTGGACGCTCACCTTTGGAAACAATCAGCATTACAACCCTGTAACACTGCGCCCTGAGCTGAGGGATGTAACCATATTTATTGATGGCATCAGTAAAGTGTTTGCCGCCACCGGTGTACGTGTGGGCTGGGCGCTGGGGCCTGAATTGATTATTTCAAAAGTAAAAGCCATTCTTTCGCATGTGGGTGCATGGGCGCCCATGGCTGAGCAACATGCAACAGCAAAATACTTACTGCAGAAAGATGCAATTGATCAATATCTTGTTCATTATAAAAATGAACTGGAATTCCGTTTGGTTGAAATTGCGAAAGGATTGAAACAATTAAAACGTGAAGGCTTTTCCGTTGATGTAATTGAACCGCAGGGCGCTATTTATCTTACCATTAAAATTGATTTGGCCGGAAAGAAGAAAGCAGATGGAACATTACTTGAAACACAGGCTGATGTAACACAGTATTTGTTAGACGAAGCCAAGCTGGCTATTGTTCCTTTTTATGCATTTGGGGCCGCAAAAAATTCGCCCTGGTACCGGCTAAGTGTGGGCACCTGCCGTAAAGAAGAAATACCGGAGTTTTTAGGAACGCTGAAGGAGGCTTTGGGAAAGCTGGGTTAATGCTTGTAATTATTCTTATTCCATGAATATTGAAACTATCCGTGAATACTGTCTGAAAAAACCAGGTGCAGAAGAAACGCTTCCATTTGGCCCTGATGTACTGGTATTCAAAGTCAACAATAAAGCTTTTTTATTATTGCCGCTTGATACAGAAGATATTCGCTTTAATGTAAAATGTAACCCTGACCTGGCTATTGAATTAAGGGAACAATATGCCAGTGTACTACCCGGATATCACATGAATAAAAAACACTGGAACACCATTCTTGCTGATGGAAGTATCCCTTCAAAAAAATTATGGGAATGGATTGATCATTCGTATGATTTGGTGAAGGGGAAAAAGAAGTAATGAAGCTGCATCTTTCTTAATTTGCACCATGCACATCCAAAGCAAACTGCCCCATATCGGCACCACGATTTTTACTGTAATGAGTGCTTTAGCAACAGAGCACAACGCTATTAACCTGGGACAGGGTTTTCCTGATTACCCGATGAGCGAAGAGTTAATTGCAAAAGTAAATGAAGCCATGCGGAAAGGCCACAACCAATATGCACCGATGCCCGGACTTGTTGCCTTGCGTGAAAGTTTAGCTGAAAAGGTGGAGTTCTTATACAAAACAAAAATCAACCCGGATACAGAAATCACCATTACTCCCGGCGGCACTTATGCTATTTACACAGCACTCACTGCAATATTACAACCCGGTGATGAGGTCATTATATTTGAACCGGCTTATGACAGCTATATCCCCAACATCGAAATCAATGGCGCCAAAGCGGTTCCGCTTCCATTAACCTATCCTGATTATAAAATTGACTGGGAACTTGTACAACAAGCCATCAACCCAAAAACAAAAGTTATCATCATTAACTCACCGCACAATCCCACCGGCAGTGTTATTGATAAACATGATATTGAAGAATTAAAAAAGATAACCGAAGGCTCCAACATTTTCATCATCAGCGATGAAGTGTATGAACACCTCATTTTTGATGATCGGCCCCATGAAAGTATTCTTAAATATGCTGATTTATTTGAACGGAGTTTTGTTTGTTTCTCCTTTGGCAAAACTTATCATTGCACCGGGTGGAAACTGGGTTATTGTATTGCTCCCGCAGCATTGATGAAAGAATACAGAAAGGTACATCAGTTTAATGCTTTTACCTGTTTTACACCTGCACAGGTGGCATTGTCTGAATACCTGAAAGAAAAAGAGGCTTATTTATCATTGCCCCGTTTTATGCAGCAGAAACGTGATTATTTTATGGAGCTGATGAAGAATACAAAATTTGATTTGCTAACCACACATGGCAGTTATTTTGTATGTGCCGGCTACGGCCGCATCAGCGATGAAAGTGATAAGGAACTGGCCATCCGTTTAACCAAAGAAGCGGGTGTGGCCACCATTCCTGTATCTGCCTTTTATCATAATGGTAAAGATGATAAAGTAGTTCGTTTTTGTTTCAGCAAACAAAGCAGAACATTGCAGCAGGCAGTGGAGCGGTTGATGAAGATTTAATACGGCCTCTCCACCCCGGGCGCTACGCTCCTAACTTTCGCTTCACTCAGTTACCTCGCCAAAGGCAGAGGGAGCGGCGCTTTATCTCTTTGTTAAACCATTTAACTACCACATCCTCTGTAGTTCTTTGCTCATCATATATCAACTACTCTGCTATAATACATTAACTCAAAATAAGTCAGGGCTGTGCTTAGCTAGTCCCCCCCGGGCAATGTCATTAAGTTAAGTGTTTCGTCATGTCGAGGAACGAGACATCTCATAAAATTCGTACAGTATAAAATTTAGGAGACCTCTCCCTGCGGTCGAGGTGACGCTTAATACCGAATCGCCAGAATAGATAGTCCAATATAAAAGCTATAACTCATTGGCTCCCGGCATTATACCAGAAAGATTTCGGACTATTTTGTATTTGCTATTGGTATAACTTAATGACATTGCCCCTTTGGGGATTTAGGCGGGCATCAAATATCAACCTCTCAGCTATTCATCACAATCTGTAAAAAGCGTGGTTTGTGGTTGGGTGGCCTTCTCCTTGGGAGAAGGTTGGGATGAGGTTTTGGGCTGTGTTTAGCGAAGCCCCGCCTCTCGAAGGAGATTTGGTGGGGCTTTACTTTGCTTTTTCCCGGTTCGCAATCTCCAGATAAGCAAAGACCTTTTTTATAGCAATTCATTTCAACGTAATTATTTCTTCTTTGGTAACTATTCAGCCTCTTAAAAACTGATTTTTTTAAAATTTTAAAAAACAAGGCAGGTTATCCACACTTATTTTG
>JAIEQM010000005.1 GCA_019747705.1 Chitinophagaceae bacterium
CAAAATAAGTGTGGATAACCTGCCTTGTTTTTTAAAATTTTAAAAAAATCAGTTTTTAAGAGGCTGAATAGTTACTATATTTTATGTTTATTCTTTAAAAAGATAATAGGAAGTGTCTTTTAATATGGGTAAAGATTGCCCAAAATAACTGTTTAAAATTAATCTAAATGTATTGACAGAGGAAATGGTAGCGTAAAAAGGTTTATATTTTTGATTTGGAAGGTACACTGCATTTAAAATATCAAATGCGTGCCGTCGGTTTTTTGATTCATCGAAATATCTAAAACCATGATCTCCTTGTAAGATAATTATGGCATCTGGCTTATTTGTTCTTAGACTTGTGACCCACTCTTTAATAAACCGGTTCATATAGGCGGTTTGTTGAACAAAGCCATAATATGAAGTGTCTTTTCTGAATTTTATATCCAATCGGCTCCCGGTACTGTCAAATACATAAGGCGGGTGTGGCCATAAAGCATGAATATATATAAGCGATGGATTTAAGCCGCTCGTTTTTGAATGTTTGAAGATAAAATTTGAGAAGATCTGAAGGTCTTTACTTTTGTTTTCAATGTTCTTTTCTTCTACGCTAATTTTTTTGCTACCCTTAATTTGTCTTAAAAAATTTGAAAGAATCGTTTCATAGTCGATATTTTCAATTGTATTAAGTTGCAGCAAGTCCGTATCGGTAGTTCCATTATAATGTGAGTTTAACTGGCTGGCGGTAGTATCAATTGAGAAGGGGCTGAAATTGTAAAAAACATAACCTTTTTTGCTTAGAAACGAAAGTAGATTCGACTGACTGAGCAATTTTAAACCAGACAACAATACCATTTCATTTTTGTCTTTAGAATCGCTTGCTTTAGGTAAATAATCAAGATTAAATGTGGATGAGATCGAAACCGGACTGAAATAATAATTGCTTACAGAACTGTCCATTACATAAAAATTGTTTGTTCGTAAAAACGAGTACAAATCGGCATTGTTATAATGAAACTCTGTTTCTAATAAATAATTGCTGGTATAAGAGTCTAAAACTATAAAATAAATGTCTGGCAGCTTTCCGGGGGGCACAGCCTGTTCATTCAGATCAACGATAGGCCTGTACTTTTCTCTATCATAAATACTGCTCATTGTTAAAAAATGTAATAAAACGCATAAAAAATAAACAGTAATTACACAACACGTTGCCTTCATCCACTTTTGAAATAATAAGAATAAATTAGGCCGTATTATAAAAACGGAAAGTGTAGCTAATAAAAGAAAAAAACAAAGTAGTGTGAATTTCAGATAAGAATCAATGATCAAACCAAATTTAGTTTGGCTAATTGCCACAAAAAGTCTGGTAAAATATAAATAAAAAATACTTACGAAAAACAAGACCACTGATGTGTATTTTTTTACAGGGGTTAAAAAAATAAAAATAAAAGCACATACGATTAAAAGGAACTCCCATTTTATAAAATAGTATATGACTAACTTTACTTCGATGGCACCATGGAATAAAACATAGGTTTGCAGTAAATAAAAAACCGGAATTAGCAAAGTATACCAACAGGATATAATCTGCAATTTTATTTGTGAAGGAAAAGGAGGCAGTTTTATTTTCGACAGCATGATTACGGAAACGATTTTTTCTGGGTTTGTTGTTTAACTGTTTCGCTTTTGTTGTAAGATTGAACTCATGCCAGTTTAACCTGGTTTTTTCAGTTGATACAGTATGCGTTTTGTATTACTAATTAGCTGTTTTTTTTGTATTATAAAATACTTAGTAAATTCGAGTTCAAACAAGTCGATGAAATAATCTTCAAAAATATCTTCTCTTTCTGCAAGCATCTCCACAACTTTTGGATCTGATTTAGGAACAAATTCTATCAGCAACGTTTCGCATTGTTCAGCAAAAAAAGACGCCAGCTTTGAAAACGGGATATTTTTACCAATGGCTAAATGATGTACCAGTGCCAATGCCAGGCACAAGTCAAATTTCTTTCGTTCAAAAAAAGGAAGTTGTTCTTTGTTGAGCCAGCCCATTGCCGGCGATGGTTGTGTAAGATCTGTTACCAGAGGCAGCAGGTGGTGTAATTTTTCCCGGCGCACTTTACTGTAAAGCTTATTGATGCAATTTGAATCAACATCAGTACTTACCACCATTGCATCTTTTTGGAAAAGCAGGGAAAATTCACCTTCATTGGCGCCTATATCTATCACTGATGAACAGGAAAGTTCATTGAGCCATTCTTCAACAATCTGCTTCTTGCTTAAAAGATAATCAGCGCTCAAAATAGTTTCATCATAATAATTACTCCAAGCAGACTTCGTTTCAGGCAGTTGCAGTTTTGAAATAAAACTCTCAAGGCTGTTCAGTATATGCAATACACTTTGCTTGGAAATTTTTTTCTGCTTTGTTGTGTTTTCCTTTTTCTTACCTCCACTGAGTTTTGCGTGCAGATGCACATGCAGCATTACTGCTGTATTTAATTTTGATTTTAAAGGAAGCAATGATGAAGTAAGTGTAACCGGAATACCCTGCGGATAGGCCAATAACATCTTTTGGCATTCCAGCCCGCAATAAACATGCAACAGCAGAGGATTTAAAAAACACTCACAAAACTGCCTGTAAGCAACCCATGAACTTCCTTCATTATACTGTTCCAGCGAAAGCGTATCAATTAACAACGGGCGGCCATTCACCAGTTGAATATTGAAATGTGTTGCATCTTTTAAAATCATTTCTTTTTGCAAGGCCAGTTTGCAAATGGAGAGTGTGGTAAGCGCTGCATCTTTCAGCGCATCAAAACACCATTCCCATGCGTAGTTTAAAAAAGGGATTGGTTGCGGTTGTAATGTAATCAACCAGTCAGTACTGCCGGTGTGATTTTCTTTAAGCTCCGTAAAGGGAAGCAGTAATTTTTTTTCTGATAATTGTTTGAATAAGCCCGATGATTGCAGCAACTCATAATTGGCTTTATAGACATTGGAAACAAAACGATAAATGATACCATCTTTTTCATATACATATCCGGATGGATCACGAAAAGAAGCCGGGTGACGGTTAATGTTTGTCATCATTCGTTTCTTCCTCTTTTTTTGGCTGGCTTTTTACAAAGAAACTTTTGATCCATGCCCATGCGTTCTTAAAATAAAACAATACCCCCAGTACCGCTGCAATAATTACCTGCACCAGGTAACTTCCGCTTCCGGGGTCTATATAGAGTAACTGTATCACAGGTATCGTAAATTTGTTTTGGGTGTTAATGCCAGCAGGGTTTCATACATCAGTTCAATGGTATTTTCAATATCACTTTTATGCAGCATTTCAACGGTTGTATGCATATAGCGTAATGGTATGCTGATGAGTACAGACGGGCACCCGTCATTCGCATAAGCAAATGAATCCGTATCTGTTCCGGTACTCCTGCTGAGGGAACGCCACTGCACGGCAATTTTTTTCTTCTCAGCCACATCACTCACAAAATCAAGTAACTTATTATGAACAGCAGGGGCTGTTGCCAATGAGGGGCCCTTGCCGCATGCAATTTCTCCTTCAATGATTTTGCTGATCATAGGAGTGGTGGTATCATGTGTTACATCGGTAACAATCGCCACATCCGGTTTAATTCTGCGTGCAATCATTTCGGCGCCACGCAAACCAATTTCTTCCTGCACTGCATTTACAATATATAATGCATACGGGAGTTTCTTTTTATTTTCTTTCAGTAATCTTGCTACTTCTGCAATCATAAAACCACCAATGCGGTTGTCAAATGCACGGGCTATGTAATAATCATGTGCCAGTTCATCAAATCCTTCTTCATACGTAACAACACATCCTATTTTTACGCCCAGTTCTTCCACTTCTTTTTTGCTGCCTGCACCACAATCCAGCCAGAGGTTTTCCACTTTGGGAGTGGGTTCTTTTGAATCAGGATTGCTCAGCCTTGTATGAATAGCAGGCCATCCAAATACTGCTTTTACCTTTCCTTTTTTACCGTGTATCCATACACGTTTGGCGGGGGCGATCTGGTGATCCACTCCTCCGTTTCGTTTTAAATAGATCAGGCCTTCAGGCGAAATATAATTTACAAACCAACTGATTTCATCAGCATGCCCTTCAATCACCACTTTAAAAGGCAGTTGCGGATTGATAACTCCCACTGCTGTTCCGTAGGCGTCAGCAAAATGTTCATCAATGTATGGTTTTATATACTCCAGCCACACTTTCTGGCCACTGGTTTCAAAGCCAACTGGTGAATGGGTGTTATGATAGTTTTTTAAAAATTTAAGTGACTCAGCTGTAAGAATGGATTTTTTTTTGGTTGATTTTGCTTTCGCCATAAAATTTCCGTTTCAGCAAATGTAATTAAATAAGCATGAATAAACTGAATGCTGCTGAAAGGAATAAGGCCCCATCCACCAGGCACAGATAAAACAGATCATCTTCCCTTTTTTAGATTGCAGGTACAGCCACCATAAATAAAAACAGGGAATGAACTGCAGCCATTGCCAACCGGAAGAAATGGTTAGATTAAGCCATAGTACTGCTGCAATAAACACCAGGATGTTGGCAATAAAAAACCAATGAAACGGGTGTTCTTTCATTTTATTGGCCGGGGTATGCACACCCAGCTCCAAATCCCTCAGTTTATCACGGTAATCAAAAATCAATGTGGCAATGGATACCAGCAGAAAACGATGAATGAAAATGGCAAGTTCAGTAATACCCGGTTTTTCATTTACAGTTATTACCGGTAGCACAACAGTTGCAAAAGCCCATGTAAAACCATTGAAATAACTTTTGATAAATGTAAACGCAACAGGTAATTGCAATGCTTTCTTAAACAGCAGGGGTGCTGTGTAGGCGGCGTTCAATATAATAAGAGCAATAATAAAAACATAAAGTGAGGAAAGTTGAAAGAAAAGAAATCCAGTGAATACCAGCGATGCAAAGTTGAATACAATTGTAAACAGCTTCTGCTTTTGAAACCATTGCAACTGAACAGACGAACCGCTTTTTAACGAAGCCAGAAAAAAATGAACATTATAACTCAGCAATGTAGCAGCAAAAAGGAAGAATAGTAAAGCCTCATTTATTTTTTGCGTGTGCAGCCAGATATAAGCTGGAAAACATAATGCTGCTGCACATAGTGCCATGAACACATGGTGAAAGAAAAAGAATTTAACCAGCAGCTTCAAACCGGAAAAATTAAAGGGCAATCCTTTGTGTAGTTACGGTATCGCTTCTGTTGCCGGCTTTATCCTTTACCCAAATGCTGAAGGTGGATGTATCTTTCCTGCTGCCGCACTGGGGTCCGGGTAGCAGGGCATATTCAGGTATTTGAATAGAGGCGAATTTTAAACGGAAGGTAATTTTCTGTTTTTTATCATCAGGATAAAACGGGATGTTATAAAACAGGTCAATGGTGTTGCCACCACAGGGAATCACCGCTGCATCCCGTTTTTTTATGAAAACACTGTCACGCACATCTCCTTCTTTATCCAGCACTTCAATATCAATATCCAGGGTTATGCCGGCAGAGTTATTATAAATTACGTTTTGTTTTTCTACTTTAGTTATGGTTATTTTTGGCTTTGTGGATGCTTTATCTTTTTTGCAGGCATAAAAGAAGAGCACACTAACAGTAAGAAATAATAGTTTTGCTTTCATTGGAATTTATTCTTTTCAAATTTACACATTCAAATTAGAACTAAATCTTGAATAAGCAGTTTGTTAACAATCTTTTCTCAGCCAATTTACCCGATTTTGAAAACCGGGCAACAGCGCTTTTCCATTTTCAGTATGAGCAGAACGCTGTTTACCGCTCTTTTTGCGACCTGTTGAAGATACAACCACCGGCCGTTACCGCTGCTTCACATATCCCTTTTTTGCCCATTTGTTTTTTTAAAACGCATGAAGTAAAGACTACCGTATTTGAACCTGAGTTTATTTTTGAAAGCAGCGGTACCTCACAAACCACACAAAGCCGGCATTGGGTAAAGGATATTTCAGTTTACGAAGAAAGTTTTAAGAGGGGGTTTGAACAACAGTACGGACGTATTGATAACTGGTGTATCCTTGGTTTACTTCCCTCTTACCTGGAACGTGGAGGCTCTTCATTAGTGTATATGGTGAAACAGATGATGGATGAAAGCCAGCACCCCAACAATGGATTTTACCTGCATAACAATGAAGAACTGTATAAAAATTTAAAACTGCTTGAAACCAACGGGCAAAACACATTGCTGATAGGCGTTACTTATGCATTGCTTGATTTTGCAGAAAAATACCAACTGCAATGTTATAATACTGCCATTATGGAAACAGGCGGCATGAAGGGCAGGAGAGAGGAGTTAACAGGGGATGAAGTGCATCTGCGGCTCAAAAAAAGTTTTGGCGTACCAACCATTCACTCAGAGTACGGGATGACGGAACTGCTTTCACAGGCTTATTCAAAAGGAGATGGTATCTTTCATTGCCCGCCATGGATGAGAGTAATAGTTCGTGATGAAGATGATCCCTTATATGTAAAGGCAAAAGGCCGGGGCGCTGTAAATATTATTGACCTGGCCAATATGTACAGTTGCAGTTTTATTGCAACAGATGATGTGGGTGAGGTATATGAAGACGGGAGTTTCAAAATTTTAGGAAGAATGGATAACAGTGATATCAGGGGTTGCAGCCTTTTAGCTGTATAATAATCGTATGAATGATGAACGATAAACTGCAAATGTTTTATAACCGGCTGCTCAAAGTGCATAAGCACAGGAGCAGGCTGGCAAAGCGGATGAATATTTCCTGTTACCGTTTGTATGATAAAGATTTGCCGGAGTTCCCGGTAATGATTGATGCATACGGAAACCGTGTGTGTTTAAGTGAATACAGGGCCAAACATCATTTAACTGAAGAAGAACATGCTGAATGGATGCAGGGAACAGTGAATGTAATTGCAGAAGTGCTGCAGATAAATAAAGATGATATTTATACCAAAGAACGGAAACGCAAAGAAGACCGCTTATCTCAATACCGGAAAACAGCAGAAGAAAAAGAATTTTTTGAGGTGGAAGAAAATGGCTTGAAGTTCCTGGTAAATCTTTCTGATTATCTTGATACAGGTTTGTTTTTAGATCACCGTAGTACAAGAAAAATGGTGATGGAGGAAGCAAAGGATAAAAAAGTTTTAAACCTGTTTGCGTACACCGGTTCTTTCTCAGTTTATGCGGCGGCGGGCGGCGCTGATGAAGTTATAACCGTTGATTTATCCAACACGTATATTGACTGGGCACAAAAAAATTTTGAAGCCAACTTTTTGGTAAACCCGAGAAAATACAGGTTTATAGTGGCGGATGTAAAGCAGTATCTTGAAACACTTACGCCCAATACATTTGATTTGGTGGTGATGGATCCTCCCACGTTCAGCAACAGTAAAAAAATGAAAGACATCCTGGATATACAAAGGGATCATGCAGAACTGCTTAATGCGGCATTACGTGCTGTAAAACCCGGAGGTGTTTTATACTTCAGTACCAATGCCAGAAAATTTGAACTGAATGAGAAAGAAATAAAAGCCTCTGTTATAAAAGATATTACAAAGGCTACTACGCCGTTTGATTTTGAAGGCAGGTTGCTCCGCTGGTGCTGGCGAATGATTAAGTAGAAACCCTGATAACTGAAAATTTTTCCGCTTTATAAAGGGCAAATTTTATCTGTCATGGGAAAATGATTAGAATTTCTCTTTTGAAAGCAGTATTTTAACGCTGCCAATATCTGAAAATCCTGTCCATGAAAACCATGACTGCTTTTTTGCGAACCCTCATACCGGGTATTTCAAAACCCATCTTCATCAGTTTCCTCATTGTTTTTGCATTGTTTGCTGTAATCATCCTCAACTATTTTGCAGAAGAACGTATCCATAATTCGGTGAAAGACCATAACAACAGCACAGAGCAGGTAGTAAGGCATGAAAAATTCAAACAGGTAATTGATAAAACAGGATTTACCATTTCACAAATGGATTATGAACTGAACAATTACCTCCTTACTTCTGCCGCAGATAAACTAAAAATACTGAATGAGCAGATGAACCAAATGCGTGAAAATGCAGCGGCAATAAAAAATGAAGCAAGTGCATATGTTCCAAAATATCTTGTAAATATTTACACCCATAAACTCCGCAACAGGATTGACTTTCAAAACCATGTTCTCAATCTCTTTCATCAGCAGGGCAAAAAAGAAGCACTGTCGTTAATGAACAGCAGCGAGCAGAGGGATACGTATTCAGAGTTTTCAAAAAGTGAAACAGAGCTTACTGCTGCCCTTAATAAAAAAATTACAACTCTTAACAGCCAGTTGCTTAACGATGAAGACGAAATCATCAGCCTGGACAGCAGGTGGAATGTAATTTCACTCGTGTTCATGCTGGTTATTGCAACAGTGGTGTTTTATCAAACCATTCGAATTGGTAAGCTCAACGGCAAACTGGGTATTGCTGTGCTGCAGATGAAACATGCACAGGAAGTAAAGGACCAGTTTATGAGCAATATTACACATGAACTGCGTACCCCTTTAAATTCCATTCTCGGTTATACCAATTTGTTGCTGAAACGAAGACATACTCCGGAAACAGAGAGCTGGATACAGGCAGTGAATACCTCCGGTAATTTATTGCTTGAAATTGTAAACGATGTGCTGGATTATTCCAAACTGGAATCGGGCTACCTGCAGGTGTACAAATCTTCATTTCAGATGGATGATGTATTGAGCAGTGTTAAAAAGATTATGACCAACAGGGCAGATGCCAAAAAACTTTCATTCGTGATTTTGAAAGATCAGTCATTACCGCTTTCATTTTTGGGAGATGAAAAAAAGCTGAAACAGATACTGGTGAATTTAACCGGCAATGCTATTAAGTTTACCGATAGCGGAACTGTAAAAATTGAAGTGCTGCTGCATAAACATATTGGCAACCAATACTGGCTGCAGTTTGCCGTGAGTGATACCGGCATCGGTATCAGTGCAGAAAACCTGCCGCACATATTTGAACGTTTTTACCAGGCAGAAAACGGATTTACCAAAAAATATTCGGGTACCGGATTAGGGCTGCCTATCGTAAAACAGATGATTGATTTGCAGGGCGGTTCCATTACCGTTAAGAGTTTACCGGCGGCTGGCGCCAGTTTTACTTTTGTTCTTCCGTTTGAAAAAATAGAGCATTCTGCAGCAGTGGATAACATGAACCTGGCGCCCGTTCATACAATGTTGCAGGCATCCAGTAAACGCATACTCGTGGTGGATGATCATGAGCTTAACCGTGAACTGCTTGTATTGTTACTGAATGAATACAATTGTCGTGTTGAAACTGCTGATAATGGTGCACAGGCAATTTCAAAACTGCTGAACAGGAAATTTGATTTGGTGCTGATGGATGTACAGATGCCCGAGATGAACGGTATTGAAACAACTCTTCGCATCAGGAACGAACTGGTACTGGATGTGCCGGTAATTGCATGTACTGCTTTTAACCAGCCGGCTGAAAAAGAAGCCTGCACCGCTGCAGGTATGAACGATTACCTGGGCAAACCCATCCAGGAAGAGGAGTTGTTACAAGTACTCAATAAACATTTACAACTGAATATGCCGGCAACTGATGAAAACCCCGTGGTGAACTTTCACAATATTCACAAAGTAACGGGCAACAATAAAGAGTTAACCAACAGTGTTATTTCCCGGGCTGTAGATTTTATTCCCGGTGAAATAGAGGCATTGCATGAAGCTATTTTAAAGCAGGATGAGCAGCTTATAAAAGAACTGGCCCATAACATGTGTTCATCTGTTGCTTTAATGGGCGCCCCTGATGAACTGGTGGAGATATTGAAAACAATCCAGTATAAAACATTTACACAGGAAAATGATTACAGCGAAACGCTGCAGCAGTTTTACAGGGTAAATCATGCGGTTAGAAAAATGATTACAGAGCTCCGTAATTACCTGGCTGCCTGATTATGATAACCATCCTCACGGTTTTTTGATGTGCATTACTCCCGGATTATTTTTAATGCCAAATACCAAGTAATATTGCAGCAAATTGTTTGTGTATATGAATAAGGTTGTTGCCCATGCCGATGCAGCCATCCATGATATAGCTGATGGCGCCACACTCATGCTTGGCGGTTTTGGTTTATGCGGAATCCCTGAAAATTGTATTGCTGCTCTTGTTAAAAAAGGAACCAAACAGCTCACCTGTATTTCCAACAATGCCGGTGTGGATGATTTTGGCATTGGTTTAATGCTGCAGCAGAAACAGGTAAAGAAAATGATTTCCTCTTATGTGGGCGAGAATGCTGAGTTTGAACGGCAATTGTTAAGCGGGGAGTTGGAAGTGGAACTGATACCACAGGGAACGCTGGCTACACGTTGCATGGCGGCAGGTTATGGTATGCCTGCTGTATATACACCTGCAGGTGTTGGAACAGAAGTGGCAGATGGAAAAGAAACAAGAAATTTTAATGGGAAAGATTATTTGCTGGAATATGCTTTTGATGCAGACTTTGCTATTGTAAAAGCATGGAAAGGCGATACCATGGGTAATTTAATATTCAAAGACACGGCAAGAAATTTTAACCCGCTTATGGCAATGGCAGGCAAGATTACTATCGCTGAAGTGGAAGTGCTGGTAGAAGCGGGTGAACTTGAACCCAATGAAATTCATACACCTGGCATTTATGTGCACCGCATTTTTAAAGGAATGAATTACGAAAAGAGAATTGAACAACGAACTGTAAGAAAAGCCCCCTACGCCGCCTGAAGAATGAAACGATAACTTTCAGAGTAAATGCAATTTTGTAGTTAAGTATAACTGAAATATATTTTAATCATTAAAATGAATTTCCCCTTTAGGGGCAGCGATATGGCTTTAACAAAAGAACAAATAGCACAACGCATTGCACAGGAGTTGAAAGATGGTTACTATGTAAACCTTGGCATTGGCATTCCCACGCTGGTGGCCAATTATATTCCGGAAGGAATGCATGTAGTATTGCAGAGCGAAAATGGTTTGCTGGGTATGGGCCCCTTTCCGTTGGAAGGTGAGGAGGATCCGGATTTGATCAATGCAGGAAAACAAACCATCACTACTTTACCCGGCTCTGCTTTTTTTGACAGCGCCATGAGTTTTGGAATGATACGTGCCGGCAAAGTTGATTTAACAGTATTGGGTGCAATGGAAGTAAGCGATAAAGGTGATATTGCCAACTGGAAAATTCCGGGTAAAATGGTGAAAGGAATGGGTGGCGCCATGGACCTGGTGGCAAGCGCCAAAAACATTATTGTTGCTATGATGCATACCAATCCAAAAGGTGAAAGTAAATTATTGCCGCAATGTACCTTGCCACTAACAGGCAAAAGTTGTGTAAAAAAGATTGTATCTGATTTAGCCGTATTGGATGTTACTCCTGAAGGATTTAAATTACTGGAAAGGGCGCCGGGTGCTTCTGTTGAAGAAATTGTTGCGAAAACGGCGGGAAGATTGATTGTGGAGGGTGATGTGCCGGAGATGCGTTTTTGAGTTACAAAAATTTCATGGTCAGCAGACATTTAATTCAATGCAAAATTGGTCAAACTATTTACGATGTTTCGCTGGTATTACTTTTTCTTAAAACCGATTCTTTCTCTTGTATTCCAGTTTTCAATAGTAACCTGCTTATCCAGTAAGTTTTCAAGTGCATCGTAAATCTGTTTCAATTGTATGTCATGCTCCCCAATGCGGTCTCTTAATTCCATTAACTGATTAAGGATTTCATGATTATGTACAGTGAAGCTTCTAAGCGCTATAAATGCCTTTACAATAGCAATATTCATTTGAATAGCTTTCTGGCTTTTTAGCACGCTCGCCAGCATTGCTACTCCATGTTCTGTAAACGCAAAAGGCATGTTATCTTTTCGTCTTTTCTGTGGTGAAGGGGTTACAATTTGTGACCTCATGCTGTTATTCTGTTCAGATGTGGTCGCAATTTGCGACCACATCAATTGCCATTCTGCTACAGTTAATCTAAACATGAACTCTTTAGGGAAACGTTCGATGTTTCGTTTTACCTGCTCATTTAATCTTTTTGTTTCTACTTCATATAATTCGGCCAGATCGAAATCCAGCATAACCCGTTCACCCCTTATTTCATAAATTCTGTTTTGAATAATTGTTGTTACTTCCATTTGTTCAGTTTCTGATATGGTTGATTTACAAATATAATAACTGAAGATGCAAAATATTGATGCGGGGATGTTTAAAACACCAGCACAAACGAACTTCCTTCCCCTTCTTTACTCCGCACCTGTATGCTTCCTTTGTGCAGCAGCATAATTTGTTTGCATAAACTCAAACCAATACCGCTGCCTGTTTTGCGGGCGCTGAAGAAAGGAATAAAAATTTTATCCATTACTTCTTCATCCATACCCACGCCATTATCTGCTACTTTGATAATTGTTTTTCCTTCATTAGTGCTGTAAGCAGAAAGAGCAATGCGTGGCTGTGATTTTTCTTTTACGGCTTCAATGGCATTCACCAAAAGATTAATGAGTACCTGCTCTACTAAGTTTGTATCTGCATTGAGTGTAATGGCAGGGTCTTTTAAAATAACATCCAGTTCAATATTTTTTTGTTCCAGTGTGGGAAGCATGAGTTGATTGAGTGTTTCAAACAAATCACGCACCAGTACTTTCTTTTTGTTGAGCGTGGTAATTTTATTGAGGTTGCGGTAAGTTTCTGCAAATTTTAATAAACCTTCACTTCTTCTTTTAATGGTTTCAATACCCAGTTCCAAATCTTCAACAGAGCCTTCATTGTTTTGCAGATGAACCGTAGATTGTTGCAAACGGTTTTTCAAAGTGTCTGCCAGGGAAGAAATAGGGGCAACGGAATTCATGATTTCATGTGTCATTACACTCAGCAACTTGCGCCATGCTTCTGCTTCTGTTTCATCCAAAGCTTCATTTACATTTTGAAAAGCGATGAGTTTAAATATCTGTTCATCTGTTTGAAAAGCTGTTGCTGAAAGCAATACTTTGAAATTAGATTTTTCCGTACTGGCTTTTGCCACTTTGGTTTCACCTGTTTTGATGGCCATTACTTCTTTGTATAAACCTTCATCTCTTTTCTCCAGCGAATGAATCGTTTTGAGATAGGGGATACCCATGAGCCGTTTGAAGGTTTCATTCATCCAGGCAATTTCACCACTGCCCACATTATAAGAGAGAATACCTGTATCAACAAGCTCTAATATTTTTTGCAGATACACATATTGCGTTTCTTTTTCACGACTAATGACTTTAAACGTAGTGTTGATTTCATTAAACCCTTCCCGCAGTGGTTGCAACTCAGCAGGCGCTGTTTTTACATTGAAGTAACGGGAGAAATCACGGTAGTGCACGCTCTCTGCAAATTCTTTTACTTCATCCTGTGCTTTTTTTAAGAGACGGTACAAATCATACAACTGGTACAAAAGAACTGGCGCTGTGAGCGTGGCAAACAAATATTGTTTGTTGATGAGCAGCCATGAAGCAGCCAGCATTACTGCAAAAAGCAAAATGATGCGGATGAATAATCGGAATTCGTAGCGGTTAAAAATCATTTGTTACCTCACTCTCGTTCCCTCTCCAAAGGCGAGGGAGGCCGAGCTCTTGTTTATAGATTTAGTAATGAATGAACCATTCATCTTTTTTTTTTAATCAGCATTTTTTTTATTCCTCTTTATCTCTTAACCTCTTTGTCAATTTATCCGTCAGACGAGGGCGTCAGACGGGGCGTGCTCTTTTCTTTTAACTCAATTTACTTTTATCATCTATCTCAATAATGTGAAACTGTATACTATTCATCATACTGTTTCGGGTTCCCCCTTTAGGGGGCGGAGGGGGCTAAATATCATACTTCGTCAACCTTCTGTACAATGCTGTTCTTGTTAAGCCCAGCTCTTTTGCTGCTTTGGTAATATTGCCATTGTGTTTTTCAATTACACGGAGGATAGCATTTTTTTCTACATTGCTTAATGTAAAATCTGTTTCTTCTTCTGCTGCAATGCGTGCTGTTTCAATGGGTGAAAAAATTAAATCATCTGCCTGCAGGGTTTCACCTTCGGCCATAATAACGGCACGCTCAATGGTGTACTGCAACTCCCGCACATTACCCGGAAACGGATGATGTATTAATTTTTCAACTGCTTTTTTATCCAGTTCCATTTTTGGTTTGATGTATTTTTCAGCATACACATTTATATAATGCTGTGCCAGCAGGGGAATATCATCTTTGCGTTTACGCAGCGGAGGTAACGTCATTTCAACCGTGTTGATGCGGTAAATCAAATCTTTACGGAAACGGGTTTCATTGGCAAGTTCTGACAAAGGAAGATTGGTGGCGCAGATTAAACGGATGTCAATCGGAATGGGTTCGTTGGTACCCAACCGTATCACCTGCCTGTTTTGCAATACCGATAAAAGTTTTGACTGTTGTTGCAAAGAGATATTGCCGATTTCATCTAAAAACAAAGTACCGCCGTTGGCTGCTTCAAAACGGCCAATACGGTCTTCCCTTGCATCAGTAAATGCTCCTTTTTTATGACCAAACAATTCACTTTCAAACAAACTTTCAGTTAAAGCGCCTGCATCTACTTTTATAAATGGTTTACTGGCTCTTAACGATTGCTGATGAATGGCGGTTGCTATTAAATCCTTGCCAGTTCCGTTTTCGCCCAGGATTAAAACGTTGGCATCAGTGGGTGCAATTTTTTCCACTTTCAGAAAAATATCTTTCATGGGTTCACTCTCACCAATAATTCCGGCATTGCTGCCCTGCACTTTTTTTGTTTGTGCTGCGGCTGTTTTGCTTCCACCTTTTTTCTTTAATGCTTCAGTAATAGCGCTGATGAGTTTTTCATTGTGCCAGGGCTTAATCATAAAATCAGCAGCGCCTTCTTTTAAAGAACGAACGGCCAAATCAATATCACCATAAGCCGTAATCATGATAACGGCGGGCACATCTGTAATTTCTTTTATTTTCCGCAGCCAGAAGATGCCTTCATTGCCTGTGTGAATGGTGCTGTTGAAATTCATATCCAGCAGAATTACATCAAACTGCTGTTTGGCCAGCAGGTGACGGATGTTCTCCGGATTTTTTTCAATCACCACTTCTTTTACTTCGGTTTTGAGTAACAGACGTACAGCGGTGAGTACATCTGTATCATCGTCAATAACAAGTATGGTGGCGTTTTTTAAATTCATAACCTCATCCTCCTTGTAACCTCACCCTCCATCTCCCCGCCAGAATGAATCTTTCGGGCTGGCCTCTCCTGAAGGCAGAGGGAGCGGTGCTGTATTTCTTTACTAATCTTTTTGTTCTTCCACATCGGCCCCATCCTCCTTCTCCTTCTCCAAAGGAAGAAGGAGCGGTGCTTCAAACCAATAACAAACTATTTGTTCTTCCACATCAACAATTTATTTCTACTCGTCACATTTCAATCACTCAACTATTTTTCAAACACCCAAACAAGCTTGGGCTGTGTGTTGTTCCTCTCCCCGTCCGAATGGCATGGCCGGGCGGGCTTTGAGGAGAGGTTAGGTGAGGTTTTAAGACCTCATCCTCCTTCTCCTTCTCCAAAGGAAGAAGGAGCGGCGCTTAAAACCATTATTAAACTTTTTGTTCTTCCACATCGGCCCCATCCTCCTTCTCCTTCTCCTTAAAGAGAAGGAGCGGTGCTTTTTTTACTTTACTAAACTTTTTGTTCTTCCACATCGGCCCCATCCTCCTTCTCCTTCTCCAAAGGAAGAAGGAGCGGTGCTTCAAACCAATAACAAACTATTTGTTCTTCCACATCAACAATTTATTTCTACTCGTCACATTTCAATCACTCAACTATTTTTCAAACACCCAAACAAGAATGGGCTGTGTGTTGTTCCTCTCCCCGTCCGAATGGCATGGCCGGGCGGGCTTTGAGAAGAGGTTAGGTGAGGTTTTTTTACCTCATCCTCCATCTCCTTCTCCTTAAAGAGAAGGAGCGGCGCTTAAAACCATTATTAAACTTTTTGTTCTTCCACATCGGCCCCATCCTCCTTCTCCTTCTCCAAAGGAAGAAGGAGCGGCGCTTAAAACCATTACTAAACTTTTTGTTCTTCCACATCGGCCCCATCCTCCTTCTCCTTCTCCAAAGGAAGAAGGAGCGGTGCTTCAAACCAATAACAAACTATTTGTTCTTCCACATCAACAATTTATTTCTACTCGTCACATTTCAATCACTCAACTATTTTTCAAACACCCAAACAAGCTTGGGCTGTGTGCAGTTCCTCTCCTCGAGGAGAGGTTAGGTGAGGTGATGCTGAATAGACTTAAGTGCGTACAAGAGTGCGACGCAACAGAAGCAGAATAGTAGTACGACTGCTGGTAACAACCCCAAAAAGAACTTGAAAAATTTGATACTGCAACATTTAATTTAAATGTTACCAATTCTCCCTTCAGGGAGTTAGAGGGTTCAATCCACAAGTTTACCATATTCATAAACGATTGACAACTAATTCTTAAATAAAATCAAGGGTTGAAAAAAGTGTATCAAAACCGTACACTTGTTGTATCGGCAGCGTACAGTTGAGAGGATGCTTTTCATTCATGGCTTTGAAAATCAGCGCTTTAATGGTTGGCACAGTATTGCAAGGTGTGTAGCAGCTCTTATTATCTCATGTTGATTTTTGTTTCAGAAAAAATTGCTCCAACTGTAACGTTGGGGCAATTTTTCACGTATGAGAAGGAGGGCGCTACGTAAATTCAGGAAAATTTTTATATGGACAGAGTTATTCAAAAAAGTAAGTGGAACGCCAAACGGATTTTAACCATTGCTGGTATTGCAGGTATTGTGGCATTGATAGCAGGCAGTGTGTATTTCACTTCGGGCAAATCAAAACTGAATGTGGATACCGAACGCATCACTATCAGTGAAATTAAAAAAGGCGCTTTCCAGGAAAATATTCCGGTAAATGGGATTGTGCTCCCGCTTTCAACTATTTATCTCGATGCACTGGAAGGCGGACGTGTGGAAGAAAAATTTGTGGAGGACGGCGCCATGATGAAAAAAGACCAGCCTATTCTTCGGCTATCCAACACCGATTTGGAGTTGCAACTGGCCAACCAGGAAACACAGGTGTTTAACGTGTTAACACAAATGCAGATTGCCAAAAACAATGTGGAGCAAAACTCCATCAGCCGCCAGAACCAGGATGCAGATGTTGACAATGCATTGAAAGAAGCAGAACGTGTTTACAATCTCAATAAAAAGTTATACGACCAAAAAGTGATTGGCAGCCAGGATTATCAAAGCAGTAAAAATTTATATGAATACCAACTGCGCCGCAAAAAACTTACAGAGCAAATTATGAAAACGGATGCAGTGAGTATGAAGCAGCAGGTGGAACAGGCAACAGAAAGTTATGAACAAATGAAACGTTCATTGGCGCTGATGCGTAAGAAAGTGGGTGATTTGATTGTGCGTGCTCCTGTTGATGGTCAGTTAACTTCTCTGGATGCAGAAATTGGTGAAAGCAAAAATAAAGGTCAGCGCCTGGGACAAATTGATGTAATGAGCGGGTTTAAAGTACGTGTTGATATTGATGAGCATTACATCAGCAGAATTTTTGTTGGTCTCACAGGCAGTTGTGATATAGCAGGCAAAAGCTATCAGTTGAAAATTAAAAAAGTTTATACGCAGGTTACGAATGGACGTTTCCAGGTGGATATGGAGTTTACAGATAAAGCGCCTGAAAGCATCCGCCGTGGACAAACTTTGCAAATACGTTTGGCGTTGAGTGATGAAACACAGGCGATATTGGTTCCTAAAGGCGGGTTCTATCAACAAACAGGCGGCAACTGGATTTTTAAATTGAATGAGAATGGAACAATTGCTTATAAAGTAGATATACAGCTTGGTCGTCAAAATCCTGATTTCTATGAAGTGCTGGGCGGATTAAAGCCAGGTGATAAAGTGGTAACGAGCAGTTATGAAAACTATGGAACGATGCAGGAGTTGATTCTGAAAAAATAGAAGGCAGCCCCCTAAATCCCCCCAAGGGGGACTTACCAGGCACAGCCCTTGCTTGTTGAAGTGTTTGATTAAATAGTTGAGTGGCTGATATGTGATGAACAAAGTTCTTTAGTTGATGTGGTAGAAAAAAAAGTTTATTAAACAAAAACAGCACCGCTCCCTCTGCCTTCAGGAGAGGGAGAAGGAGAGTGAGGTTAAACCATTTTTTATGAAACAAAAACTCTTACTGTTAACAATCACATTCTTACTGCTGGGCAGTGTATCGTTTCATGAAAGCATTGCCTGCGACTCCAGTCAAAAGAAAGATACAGTCAGCAGAAAAACTGAAACTGCTAAAAAGAAAACAGCAAAAGCTGAAAGCATTCCTTTTGATATGTTTCCATTTGCTCACTCAATTCTCATGAACTAAAAAAACCATACACATGATAAAGATTACAAACTTAGAAAAGTATTACAGAACAGAAGAAGTGGAAACTGTTGCACTCAACAAACTTTCTTTTGAAGTAAAAGAAGGTGAGTTTGTGGCGGTGATGGGGCCCAGCGGGTGCGGTAAATCAACACTTTTAAATATTGTTGGTTTGCTTGATGACCCTGATGGAGGAAGTTTTTTATTTAATGGTATTGAAGTAGCAGGCTTCAACGAACGCAAGCGTGCCGATTTGCGCAAGCACAATATCGGCTTCGTGTTTCAGAGTTTTAATTTGATTGATGAGCTCACTGTTTTTGAAAACGTAGAGCTTCCGTTGATTTATACAGGTGTAAAAGCTGCCGACAGAAAAAAACGTGTGGAAGATGTGTTGGACAAAATGCAAATTATGCACCGCCGCAATCACTACCCGCAACAGTTGAGCGGTGGCCAGCAGCAGCGTGTGGCAGTAGCCAGGGCTGTTGTTAACAAACCAAAATTGATTTTGGCGGATGAACCTACTGGTAATCTTGATTCTTCCAATGGTAATGAAGTAATGCAGTTGCTTACTGATTTGAATGAACAGGGAACCACCATCATCATGGTTACACACAGTGAGCATGATGCAAAATACAGTCACCGGATTATAAGAATGCTGGATGGACAAACGGTAACGGAGAATATACTGGTGTAGAGGCCCCCATCCGTGAACTGCGTTCGCAACTTTCGTTCCTTAGTTGCCCGCCAAGGAGGAAGCCATCGGTGCACAGCCCACACTCTTTTAAGATGTTTATTAAATATTGAAACATAAAATTTCAGTTCTTATAAATTATTTGTAACTGCACTTTAATGAATGCGAATTTCATCAGAGTGTTAAAAGTCCTCCCCCTTGGGGGGAGTTAGAGGGGGTTTTTTATGCTGAAGAACTATTTCAAAATTGCATGGCGTAATTTATGGAGAAACAAGAGTTTCTCATTGCTCAATATCTCAGGATTGGCAATTGGCATTGCAGCCGCTTCATTAATTATTATCTGGCTGCTGAACGAAGTAAGTTTCGACCGTTTTCATGCCAATGGCAACCGCATTTATAATGTTTATAATAATGACATTAATGACGGAAAGATTATAACCTGGAACACCACTCCTAAAGTAATGGCCAAAGCCATTCAGCAGGATTATCCTGAAGTGGAATCAGTAGTAAGGGTAAACTGGCCCACGCCTTATCTTTTTACTGCGGGCGAAAAAAAGTTAAAAGCAAATGGCAACATTGTTGATTCGGGCTTTTTAAAAATGTTCAGTTTTCCATTTGTAAAAGGAGATGCCAAAACCGCATTAAATAACAATTATTCTATTGTAGTCACCGAATCCTTATCGAAAAAATTATTCGGCAATGAAGAAGCTGTTGGTAAGACGGTGCTGGTTGATAACCGTGATAACTTTACAGTAACAGGTGTAATAAAAAATTTACCGCCCAATACTCAATTTGAGTTTGAGTATTTAATTCCATGGTCTTACTTGCGTTCAAAAAATGGGGATGATGACAACTGGAGCAATAACTCTACCAATACTTTTGTAATGCTGAAAAAGGAAGCAAGCCTTGCATCCATCACACCAAAAATAAAAACACTCCGCAGCAAGTATGATAAAGAATCGCCAAAGATGGAAACCTTTTTGTATCCCATCAGCCGTTCTTATTTATATGGAAGTTTTGAAAACGGAAAAGAAACAGGCGGCAGAATAGAAATGATTCGCCTGTTTGCCATCATTGCTGCTTTTATTATTCTCATTGCCTGCATCAACTTCATGAATCTTTCCACTGCACGCAGCGAAAGACGGGCAAAGGAAGTGGGCATCCGCAAAGTGGTGGGTGCTGAGCGTTATGCATTAATAAAACAATTTTTAGGTGAGTCAATCCTCATGTCATTTATTGCAGGGATTGTTGGTTTGTTAATTATATGGTTCAGTTTACCATACTTTGGTGAGTTGGTGCAGAAAAAATTAGCACTCCATTTTAATGATTACCGTTTCTGGCTTTCAGGAATTAGTTTTATTCTTTTTACAGGATTGCTGGCAGGCAGTTATCCTGCATTGTATCTCTCCAACTTCAGACCGGTAGCTGTTTTAAAGGGAACATTTAAAAAAGTACATGCCTTAGTTACTCCCAGGAAAATATTGGTGATTACTCAGTTTACATTTGCCATTATACTTATCATCGGAACAATTGTTGTAAGACTGCAGTTACAAAATGCACAGGACAGACAAAGCGGCTATTCAAAAGACAATTTGATTTACAGTTTCCTGGAAGGTGATTTGGAAAAGAATTATCCGCTTATTAAAAATGAATTGCTCAGCAGTGGTCTTGTTGTTTCAGTAACCAAAACCAGCGCACCTATTACAGAAGGGTGGAGTAATAGCTGGGGCTTTGGATGGAAAGGAAAAGACCCGCAGGATAAAACAATAGTGAACCGTTACTGTGCAGATGATGATATTGCAAAAACAGCAGGTTTTCAAATTGTGCAGGGCAGAGATATTGACCTTGATAAATTTCCAACAGATTCAACCGCTGTACTCATCAATGAATCTGCCGTAAAGCTGATGAAGTTTAAAAACCCTGTTGGTGAAATCATTAATGATAATGGTATTGACTGGCATGTGGTGGGCGTAATCAAAGATTTTATTTTAACCTCTGTTTACCGCCCTGTTGAACCGATGGTGATTGAAGGCGCTAAAGGTTGGTTCAATGTAATGCATATTAAGTTCAATCAAACAAAAACAACAGCACAAAATTTAGCCGCAGCAGAACAGGTATTTAAAAAATACAATCCTGATTATCCTTTTGAATACACATTTGTGGATGAGTCTTATGCACGCAAGTTTGAAAATGAAAAGCGTACAGCTAAACTGGCGGGGCTCTTTGCTTTCTTAACCATTTTTATTTCCTGTTTGGGTTTATTTGGTTTGGCCAGCTTTATGGCCGAAGCAAGAATAAAAGAAATTGGCGTACGCAAAGTGTTAGGCGCTTCTGTTTCGGGCATTACAGGATTGCTCTCAAAAGATTTTTTAAAGCTGGTATTGATTTCAATTGTTATAGCCACACCGCTTGCTTACTGGTTTATGTATCAATGGCTGCAGGATTATCCCTACCGCATCAGTATTCAATGGTGGGTGTTCCTGCTTGCAGGTTGTGGCGCTATCCTCATTGCTTTTTTAACAGTGAGCTTCCAGGCAATCAAAGCGGCTGTTGCCAACCCCATAAAAAGTTTAAGAACTGAATAAAACCTTATTATCATGTTTAAAAATTATTTCAAAATTGCCTTTAGAAACCTTTGGAAGTACAAAGGTTTTTCTGCTATCAATATTATTGGGTTGGCATTGGGCTTGGCTTGTTTTATTATGATAGCGCTATATGTGGCAGATGAACTGAGTTATGATCGTTTTAATGAAAAGGCTGATCGTATTTATCGTGTTAACAGCGATATTGTTTTTGGCGGCAACAAAATGCATATGGCTGCAACAAGCGACCCCATGGGCGCCACTTTAAAAAAGGATTATCCCCAGGTAGAAGAGTATGTCCGTTTTTTTGCCCCAATGAATATAAAACGTTTCAAAAAGGCCAACGAATACATCAGGGAAACAAACACCGTTTATGCCGATTCCACTTTATTCAGTGTTTTTACTTTTCCCGCTGTTACAGGCGATACAAAAACTGCTTTGAATGAGCCTAATTCAGTTGTGATTACAGAAAAGATTGCAAAGAAATATTTTGGTACTACTGATGCTATTGGTAAAATAATTAGTGAAGGCGACAAAGCAAATGAAAGTTATAAAGTAACAGCGGTTATAAAAGATATGCCGCACAACTCCCATTTTAATTTTGATTTTATTTTTCCGATGGATAATGTGGACTATCAATGGGGCAATTTTTTGAGTAACAATTTTCAAACCTATATTTTATTAAAACCCGGCACAGATTATAAAGCGTTTGAAAAAAACTTCGACCAGATAATTACAAAATATGTATTGCCACAGGCGAAGCAATTTATGAATGTAAACTCCATGGAGGAGTTTAAAAAATCAGGCAATAGCCTGGAGTACTCTTTAATGCCGCTTACCCGCATTCACCTGCATAGTGACCGTACGGATGAAATGGGTGTAAACGGCAATATTCAATACGTATATATTTTTTCGGTAATTGCATTATTGGTATTGTTACTTGCTTGTATCAATTTTGTAAATCTCAGTACTGCACGATCAGCCGGCAGAGCTAAAGAAGTAGGTATTCGTAAAGTACTCGGCACAAACAGAAAGTGGCTTATCAACCAATTTATAGCGGAGTCTGTTTTAACTGCTTTGCTTTCTTCTTTTATTGCAATTATTATTGTGAGTCTTGCAATTTCATGGTTTAATAATCTCTCAGCAAAGAATTTTTCTTTTCATGATCTTTTCCAGGCAAAGTATATTTTCTTCCTGGCATTGCTGCCGTTTCTTGTTGGCATTGTTGCAGGAAGTTATCCCGCCTTTTTTCTTTCTTCATTTAAGCCCATTGCAGTTTTGAAAGGAAAACTGAATGCCGGATTTAAAAGAAGCAGCTTCAGGAATGTAATGGTGGTTGCACAGTTTTTTATTTCCATATTCATCATTACAGGAACTGTTGTTGTTTATCGCCAATTAAGCTATATACAAACAAAAAAGTTGGGATACAACCGTGATCAGGTGTTGATTGTAAGAGGTACGCCGGCATTGGGAAATAATAAAGAAGTGTTTAAAGATGAAGTTTCCAGGTTAAGTGGTGTGAGTGATGCTACCTATGCAGGCTTTCTTCCGGTTGCGAACTCTTCCAGAACTGATAATCCTTTTTCTGCTGATGCAGTAATGGATGCAAAAAATGGTGTTAGTATGCAGGTATGGGATATTGATGAGCATTACATACCATTTATGGGAATGGAAATGGCAAGTGGCAGAAATTTTTCAAAACAGTTTTTAACAGATTCAAGCGGGGTGATTATTAATGAGACTGCCGCAAAACTTCTGGGTCTTGAAAAACCGTTAGGGAAAAAAATATATTCCCAGTTCCAGGGTCAAAACGGGTCAGGGTCTCTTTCATACAACATTATCGGAGTAGTTAAAAATTTTCATTTTGAATCACTGAAAGAAAATATCGGCCCATTATGTTTCAGGTACGGAAAAAGTGACTGGGCAATGGCGTTTAAAGTAAACACTGCCAATATTCAGGCTCTTACAACAAATGTTGAAAGTAAATGGAAATCACTTGCCCCTGGTCAGCCTTTTGTTTATGTTTTTATGGATGAGTGGTTTGATGATATGTACCGTGTAGAACAACGAACAGGTAAACTCGGATTAACGTTTGCTATTATAGCTATCCTCATTGCATGTTTGGGTTTATTTGGTCTGGCCACGTATATGGCTGAGCAACGGGTTAAAGAAATTGGTGTAAGAAAAGTATTAGGCGCTACAGTTACAAATATTACGGCCATGCTTTCAAAAGATTTTGTAAAACTCGTATTGATTGCAGCGGTTATTGCATTTCCTGTTTCTTGGTATGTGATGCGTAAATGGCTGCAGGATTTTGCGTACCGTATCAACATTTCGTGGTGGGTATTTGCATTGGCAGGAGTGGCAGTGTTGTTGATTGCATTGGCAACAGTAAGTTTCCAGGCAATCAAAGCGGCTATTGCTAACCCCATAAAAAGTTTAAGAACAGAATAAAGAAATATATTATGTTCAGATTCAATCTCAAAATTGCCTGGCGCAACATCAGAAAGAACAAAGTTTTTTCTTCCATCAATATGATTGGTTTGGCTTTGAGCATGGCTTGTTGCCTCGCTATCAGCATGTATATCTGGAATGAAACGCACTATGATTCGTTTCATACAAATGAAAAAGATATTTACCGCATCACCAACAAACAAAACCAGGCCGGCAAATTATACCTTGCTGCAACAACACCCGGTCCGCTGGCTCCCGCATTGCAAAAAGATTTTCCTCAGATAAAAAATACGGTTCGCTTTGGTAACTGGGGTGGTATATTTAAGAAGGGCGATAAAGTGTACGGTGAAAAAAATGTACAGTTTACAGAGAACTCCATTTTCAGTGTATTTAATTTTCCGATGGTAAAGGGCAATCCCAAAACAGCGCTGCTTTCTTTTGATGAAATGGTCATTACGGAAAAGACAGCCGAAAAATATTTTGGGAAAGACTGGAAGAATAATTCCTCGTTACCGGGTCAGGTATTTACATTAGTTGGTCAGTCAAATTTTAAACTGGCCGGTGTGGTAGCCAACCCTCCTCAAAACTCAAGTATTCAGTTTGATATTTTATTGCCCATTGATTTTTTGTTTAAAACAGATGAATGGTCAAACAAATGGGGAAGTAATAATTATCATACCTATCTCCAGTTAAAACCCGGAACGGATGTTGCAGCGTTTGAAACAAAACTGGCGAAGCAGTTAAAAGTTTATAAACCTGAAACGGATGACCAGTTGCAATTGCAGCCCCTGGGGAAACAATACCTGTATTCAAAATTTGATTTTTTTACTGACTGGGGAAAGCGAAGTGATAGTAAGTATATAAAAATATTTTTGGGTGTTGGTTTATTGCTGCTGCTTATTGCCTGTGTCAACTTCATCAATCTCTCAACCGCACGTTCTTTAAAACGTTCCAGGGAAGTGGGTGTAAGAAAAGTTACCGGCGCTTCTTACGGCCAATTGGTATTTCAATTTTTAAGCGAATCACTGGTAGTTGCTGTAATTGCAGGCATCATTGCAATTGTAATTTTAAAATTTGCAGAGCCATTTCTTGAACAGGTAACAGGAACAAATCTCGTACTCAACTTTACAGGCGCCATCTTTCTTTCCTTCTTCTTACTGTTTATTGTTGTTATTGGTTTGGTGGCGGGTATTTACCCGGCCTTTGTTCTTTCATCGTTTCAACCGGTAAAAGTATTAAAAGGAAAGCCGGATGTAAAATCGGGTGCCGGTTTCAGAAAAGGGCTGGTGGTATTTCAATTCGCTGTTTCAGTTACATTAATGATTTGTACATTCTTTATGTACCGCCAGTTAAAGTTTGTGCAAAGCAAAGACCTTGGCTTCAACAGCCAACAAATGATACGGGTGGGTTTAGGGAATGAACTCAAAGGAAAAGTGGCTTTGTTCAAACGTGATTTGGATAATGAAAGTACCATTGCTGCTTCGGCGCCGGCTACAATGTCTTTAGCCAATGTTGATAATTCTGCAAATTTTGAATGGGATGGAATGCAAAAAGGCCAGGAATTTTTAATTACACAGGCCAATGTTGACCCTGATTTTATTCCGGCGCTTGGCATGAAACTTATCACAGGCCAAAACTTTAAACCGCAGAATGAAAAAGATACCATCAATAATTTTATTGTGAATGAAACGGCAGTAAAGCTGATGGGTTATACCGCCGAAAATGTAATTGGAAAGCGGATAAAATTTTACGGAGCCGGTGGTACCATCATTGGCGTTGTAAAAGATTTTCATTTCAAGCCGCTGAGTGCAGGTATTGAACCGTTTGTATTCCGTTACCAGCCCTATGCTCCTTATTTTAATTTATTTGTAAAAACGGTGCCGGGTAAAACAGCCGAAGCCATCAATCAAATTCAGAAGTATTATAAAAAGTATGAGCCTGAAGCGCCATTGGAATTTACATTCTTAAATGAATCCATTAATCAGTTATACAACGAAGATAAAAGAACGGCATCTGTCATCTTGCTGTTTGCCTGCTTAACCATTTTTGTTGGGTGTTTGGGCTTGTTTGGATTAACAGTATTTGCAGCAGAACAACGTATAAAAGAAATCGGTATCCGCAAAGTATTGGGCGCCGGAGTTTTATCAGTAACACAATTATTGTCAAAAGATTTTTTAAAGCTGGTAATTGTTGCTACAGTAATTGCTGTGCCCGTTGCATGGTATGCAAGTAAACAATGGTTACAGAATTATGCTTATCGTATTCAACTGGATTGGTGGGTGTTTGCAATAGTGGGAATAATCGTGCTTGGAATTGCGTTGTTAACCATCAGTTTCCAGGCAATAAAAGCAGCATTGAGCAACCCGGTAAAAAGTTTGAGAACCGAATAAAGAAATCTTCAACTTGATGAAAGTAGAAAATAGTCATATTCAAAAAGTAGCAACAAAAACTGCTGCATTCAAAATGGCAATATTTCTGAAAGGGTTCAATACAAGCAAATCAATATCACCTGTAATAATGCAGGTGGCATTTGCAGCAACTGCCAGTTCAAGAAATTTATTGTCTTTGGGGTCACGGCAGTCTGTAATTTTTTCAGTTGGGGAAAAGTACAGCACTTTTTTTTACATCAGGCGGAGAATCTCAAATCTTTCTTCTATAGAAATAAAGTATTTATCAAACTTGCTCCTTAACAATACCTGGGTGTATTCTTCAAATACCTCCTTTGATGTTGCAATGAAACCAGATTTTGCTGCTTTATCAAAAGCAAGCCTTACCAGAGAATGGGGCAAAATTGAAGCACTCACCAAAAAATTTGTATCAAAAACAAAAACATTAGTCATCCGACTTCAGTATTTCATTCACTATTTCTTCGGTCAAACCCCTTTTTGCAAGGCGTTCGCCGATTTCATCAAGGGCAGAAAAGAAATTCTCGTCCTTATATTTTTCGATGACAAAGTCAACGTCTTTCGCAAACTGTTCAGAGAGTACCTTTTTAAATTTGGAAGAAGCAAGCCGCCACTTTTTTGCGGTTTCGTCAGCAACTTCAATAACAATTCGTTCCATGATGTTTTACGTTTTAAGTTCAACTCAAATTTACTGATTAATTTTTTAAAGCAGGAATTATGATCAAAAACTATTTCAAACCCGCCTGGAGAACCTTATTCAAAAATAAATTTCATTCGTCCATCAATATTGTTGGACTGGTGATTGGTTTTTCAACCGGGCTAATGGTATTGCTGGCGGTGTACATGCAATTAAGCTTTGATAATTTTCATGCCAATGAAAAGAAACTGTACCAGGCTTACCAGGTGTTTAATAAAAAAACCGGTGTAGAATACGGGGCACAGTTTGGTTACCCGGCCGCACCTGTTTATAAAGCTGAGTCACCTGCTATTGATAAAGCCAGCCGGTTTTTGTATGGCGGAAGTTTAGCTGAGTATAAAGGAAAAGAACTGGATGTGCCGGTGATGCTGGTGGATGAAGATTTTCTTTCCATGTTTACATTTCCTGTATTGAAGGGGAATAAAGCAAACCCTTTAAAAAATCTCAGTGATATTGTTATTACAGAATTTACTGCCAAAAAAATATTTGGGGATGAAGACCCCGTTGGCAAAACATTCAAAGCATCAGCCGGCAGTGCCATGCAGGATATGGTGGTATCAGCGGTTGTAAAAGATTTTCCAAAAACTTCTACTATAAAATTTGATGCGCTGGCCCGTATTGAAAACAGAAACGATTATGCGGCAGATAAAAATAACTGGAACAGCCAGCATCATCCCGTGTTTATTCAATTAAAGGATGGTGTTACGCAATCAGATGCAGAAAAACAGTTAAAACTGGTAAATGAAAAATACCTGGCAGCATGGTATGACGGATTAAAAAAAGAAGGTGCAAAGCCAGATAAACGGGGTGATATTTTTGCAACCAGGTTATTGCCTATACGTGATGTTCATTTTACTCCACGTATTGGAATCAATGCGATTAATAAAGCCCAGTTGTATGTGGTGTTAACCGTAGGGCTGCTCATTATTCTTATTGCCTGTTTTAATTTTATTAATATCAACCTGGCCAATGCCTTTACAAGAAGCAAAGAAATTGGTGTGCGTAAATGTTTGGGAGCTGCCAAACAAAAATTGTTTGCACAACTGTGGAGCGAAAGCTTTTTAGTGTGCACCATTGCTTTTGTTCTGTCGCTCTTGCTGATAAATGTGCTCATTTACTTTATGAACAATACGTTTAAAGTAAACATGCCGCTGGATACGTTGATGTGGCAGCCCGGTTTTCTTGCAGTTGCTGTTGGTTTGTTGTTGTTTGTTTCGCTCATTGCCGGTGGCTATCCCAGCTGGGTGATGGCGAGGTTCCCTGTTGTAGAAACACTCAAAGGAAAAGTGGCGCTCAAACGCCGCAGTATTTTAAGAAGCTCTTTAATTGTTGCACAGTTTGTAATTGCCTGTATTATGATCAGCTGTACATTGATTGTTTACAAACAGTTTAATCATTTGCAGAATGCTGATTTGGGTATTAACAAAGAAGCCATCATCAGCATTCCTTTATTTAAGGCTGAAAGCGCAAGAGAGAAAATTCAAAAACTCAGAACAAGACTGGCATCCAATCCCAATATATTATCTGTAAGTGGCAGCAGCAACAATATTGGTATGGGAAAAGATAAAAGCAGTTCTAAAAGCACCATTGGCTTTGATTATAAAGACAAACAAATTACCACCAATATTGCACATATTGATTATGATTATTTAAAAACATTTGGGATTAAACCCATTGAGGGAAGAGATATTGATCTTTCGTATTCATCGGATACTTCTTTAAAAGTAATTCTTACTGAAAGTGTGGCAAAGCAGTTTGGCGAAAAAAACCTTGTGGGCCAGCAGTTATTAGTTGACAGCTCAGGCCCACGCTGGAATGTTATTGCAGTTATCCCTGATTTTCATTTGTATTCCATGCATGAAGAAAGCGAGCCGTTAACGCTGATGCTGGATAAGAAAGGCGGTTTGAACTATTGCTTTATAAAAACCACACAACAGAACATGCTCTCCACAATGGAAACCATTAAAAACGAAATGGCCATACTGGAGCCGGGTCGTGATTTCAGGGGAACATTTTTGGATGATAATATTAAAGAGTGGTATGCAGAAGAGCGGATGATGAGCATCCTCTTTAGCATTGCAGCGTCAATTGCTATTCTTCTTTCCTGTTTGGGATTGCTGGCAATGGTATTGCTCATGATACAGCAACGGGTGAAAGAAATCGGTGTGCGGAAAGTATTGGGCGCCAGCATCTCCAATCTTTCCGTTTTAATATCAAAAGAATTTTTGTTGCTGGTGTTGATTGCAGTACTCATTGCAACACCCATTGCATGGCTGGCGATGAACAGTTGGTTACAGTCATTCCCTTACCGTATTTCATTACAGTGGTGGATGTTTGTTTTGGTGGGTGTTGTTGCCCTGCTCATAGCGGCATTAACCATTGGCGCCAATACCATTCGTGCGGCGATGCAAAATCCGGTGAAGAGTTTAAGAACAGAATAACTCAATTATAAACCTTTCAATCATCACTCATGTTAAAAAATTTATTGCTCATTGCACTTCGCAACTTAAGAAAAGACAGGTGGTTCAGTATTCTCAATATTCTGGGCTTAACCATTGGCATCACCTTCAGCCTGTTTTTAATATTTTATATTGTTGATGAGCTGGGTTATGATAAGTTCAACACAAAGCATGAACGCATCTACCGCATCAATGCCCACCTGCAGGAACCCACCAGGAAATTTGATGTAGCCAGTACGCAACAAGTACTTGGCCCCACTGTTAAAAAAGATTTTCCTGAAGTAGAAGAAATGACCCGTTTATTCAACAGGGAGCGAACACTTTTTAAACAGGGCGATAACAATTACTATGAAACCAAACTGTATTATGCTGACAGTACCGTCTTCAACATATTTACTTTCAATTTTGCTGAGGGCAATGCTAAAAATGCGTTGAATAAACCGAACTCCATTGCACTTTCAAAATCAACCGCCAAAAAATATTTTGGGAATACTCCGGCTGTTGGTAAAACCATCAAAACAGTTTATGAAGTTTATAATGTAACCGCTGTGTTTGAAGACCTGCCGAAAAATGCTCATGTTCGTTTTGATATGCTCATGTCATTAACACCTTTCCTGCAATCAATGGATGCACAGTTTTGGGGAGGGTTCAATAATTATACTTATGTGTTGCTTAAGCCCGGCACAGATGCAAAAACATTTGAAAAGAAATTGATACCCTACTATGAGAAATACATGGCGCCCATTTTTGCACAGTTTAATGTAAAAGCGCAGTATGGTGTGCAACCTATTACGGATATTCATTTAAAATCAAACTTACTGGGCGAGCCGGAAGAAACGGGGAGCATGAGTTATATCTGGATATTTGGCGCTGTTGCATTTTTTATGTTGCTCATTGCCTGTATTAATTATATGAATCTTACAACAGCACGCAGCGCAAGAAGGGCAAAGGAAATAGGCATCCGTAAAGTAAACGGTTCATCCAAAAAGCAATTGGTGTTTCAGTTTTTAAGTGAAAGCCTGCTCACATCTTTTATTGCCATATTGCTGAGTGTGTTGCTCGTGATTTTGTTTTTATCCACGTTCAACACTATTTCAGGAAAATTATTTACTATCAAAACATTGTTTGAGCCGGCCAATTTGCTATTGCTGCTGGGTATTGTTTTGTTTACTGGTTTGGTAGGAGGCAGTTATCCTGCTTTTTATTTATCAGGGTTTAAACCGGTTGGAATACTGAAAGGCGCTTTATCAAAAGCATCCGGCAATATAAATCTGCGGCGCACATTGGTAGTATTGCAATTTTCCATTTCAATGATTATGCTCATTTGTACATGGGTGGTGTATTCACAACTGAACTATGTGCGGAAAAAAGACCTGGGTTTTAACCAGGAACATGTGATGACGGTGACTGTAAATACAGGACAAGATGAACGGAGCAAGATTGCTGCGATGAACAATGATTTCAGAAGCATTCCTAATGTGAAATTAGTAGGCTCAGGTAATGCTTTTCCCGGTGACCCCAATCTTAGCCTTAATTTATTTTCCGTTGAAACTGCTACCGGTAATGTGGAAAAAGGAATTGAGTGCTATGCTATTGATGAAACTTTAGTTCAAACACTGGGTATGAAAATAGTGAAAGGCAGAAACTTTTCAGGCCCGGCAGATACGGCACACAGCATTCTTGTTAATGAAGCTATGGCAAAAGCATTCAACTGGGATAATGCTGTTGGTAAACGTGTAAAGTTTCCCGGAGATACAAGTGGTAATTATTTAGAAGTAGTGGGTGTTGTAAAAGACTTCAATCAAAAAGCATTGTACAATCCCATTGCTCCGCTCATTTTATTTTACGGACCCAATGGTAACAAGATTCAAATAAAAATAGCAGAAGGCGAATTAAAACCAATCATTGCTAAAGTGGAAGCCACCTGGAAAAAATATTTTCCTGCATTGCCTTTTGAATACAAATTCCTGGATGAAGATTTTAACTCACAATATGCCGCCGACCAAAAGCGTGGAAAAATATTTGCAGCTTTTTCAATTCTCACCATCATCATTACCTGTTTGGGTTTGCTGGGCTTAACTGCATTTACCACACAGCAAAGGCAAAAAGAAATTAGTGTGAGGCGTGTGCTCGGCGCTTCTACAGGTGAAGTGGTAACGTTGATTACAAAAAACTATTTATGGCTGGCATTGATTGCGGCAGCTATTGCATTTCCGGTGGCATGGTATTTTATGAACAAGTGGTTGCAGGTATTTCCATACAACACCGGGTTGAGTGTGGTTCCGTTTATTGTATCAGCTTTAGTGATATTGTTTACAGCAATTGCAACGGCAAGTTTCCATTCTGCAAAAGCAGCATTGAGTAATCCGGTAAAAAGTTTAAGAACTGAATAAAAGCAATACCATGATTAAAAATTATTTCACCATCGCTGTAAGAAACTTCCTGAAACATAAAAGTTTTACACTCATTAATGTTTCAGGTTTGGCCATTGGTATCAGCGCTGCATTGGTTATTTATTTGATTGTACAGTTTGAATTTAGTTTTGAAAAATTCAGAAAAGATAATGACCGCATTTACCGGGTTGTTTCTGATCTCACTTTTCCCGGAGAATCGGTCATGAAAAACTCAGGTGTTGCTATGCCATTGCCGGCAGCAGTAAAAACAGATATTACCGGTATAGAAGCCGCCACACATTTTGTTACAGCCTGGGAAACAAATGTAAAAGTGCCGGTGAAAGGCAGTCAGTCCCCTGCTGAATATAAAAATCAATTAAATATTATTTATGCTGATGAAAATTATTTTAAGCTCTTTCAATACAACTGGCTGGCAGGCTCAGAGCAAACGGCTTTAAAAGATCCTTACCAGGTGGTGTTAACGGAAGAAAAAGCAAGAACTTATTTTGGAAATCTTAGTCCGCAGGATATCATTGGAAAGGAAATGATTTACAATGATTCTGTAAAAGTAACCGTATCCGGTATTGTGAAAGAACCTGTTCAGCAATCAACTGATTTCAGATTTAAAGAGTTTATTTCAATGGCAACCTTTATTAAAAAAAAGCTGTATGAAAATTTTGGCAGTAATGACTGGAACAGCGTTAATTCAGCCTCACAATTATTTGTAAAATTAAAAACCGGAACAAGTGTTGCTCAAATTAATAGTCAATTTGCAACGCTGCGAAAAAAATATGTAAAACCTGAAAACAATGAAAAGGATGCTACCGTTCATTCATTGCAGCCTTTAACAGATATGCATTTTAATGCTGAGTATGGCTCATTTGATGATGTACGGCAGGCGCACAAACCAACATTATATGGATTACTGGCAGTTGCATTGTTTCTTTTATTGCTTGGCTGTATCAATTTTATCAACTTAACAACCGCACAGGCATCACAACGTGCAAAAGAAATCGGCATCCGTAAAACATTGGGTAGCGGCAAACCGCAGTTGCTTTTTCAGTTTTTGAGTGAAACATTTTTATTAACACTGCTGGCAACTGCGTTGTCCATTGCCATCATGCCCTGGCTGCTGAAAATATTCAGCGATTTTATTCCGCCCGAAATTAGTTTCTCTTCCATTAATCAACTGCATGTTTGGTTGTTCTTAGCGGCACTTGTTGCAGTGATGACTTTGCTTTCAGGATTTTATCCATCACTTGTGCTCACAAAATTTAAGCCCGTTGCTGTTTTAAAAAATCAGTTACCCGCAGGTACTAAACAAAGCAGGAATGTATGGCTCAGAAAAACCTTAACCGTTACGCAATTTGTTATTGCCCAGTTCCTGGTAATTGCAACGCTGGTGGTAAGTAAACAGGTAAACTATTCCTTAAATAAAGAACTCGGTTATAAAAAAGAAGCTATTGTGTATTTCAGAACTTATTGGGATTTCTTTTCAGGGAAACCGGATAACAGACGATTTGCTTTGCTGGAAAAAATTAAAGCTATGCCTGAGGTTGAAAAAGTAAGCCTCGGCAGTAATTCTCCTGCACATATCGGCGGCAGCTCTACAACGATGAAAGTAAATAACGGAGAAAAAGAAACGGAGTTGATGACAGAGATTTTAAATGCCCATCCTGATTACTTTGATATTTATAAATTAAAATTAGTAGCCGGTAAATTTTATGAACGTTCAGACACAACTAAAGAGTACTTAGTGAACGAAGCTTTTACCAAAGCATTTGGATTTAAAAAGCCCGAAGATGCCATTGGTAAACTAATAAATGCCAATAACAAAAGTTTTCCAATTACCGGAGTGCTGAAGGATTTTCATACAAAATCAACGCATGCAGCCATAGAACCACTTGTTTTTTCAGGTGCTGAAAACAGGAGTTTCAGTATTCATGTTGCTTTAAAAGCGCAAGAAGGTAAACCCGGCCAATGGAAAAATGCACTGGCAAAAATGGAAAAAGAATATAAGGCACTTTATCCTGATAATGATTTCAAGTATGAGTTTTTTGATGAAACCATTGCAGGCTTTTATAAAAAAGAACAGGATGTGGCAAGGTTGTTAAACTGGAGTGCAGCGCTCTGTATTTTTATCAGTTGCCTGGGTTTGCTGGGGCTGGTTATGTACACCACCAATACCAGAACAAAAGAAATTGGTGTGCGCAAAGTGTTGGGTGCATCTGTAACACAATTGGTAGCACTGTTGTCAAAGGATTTAATGTCGCCGGTGTTGATCGCATTTGTAATTGCATCGCCGCTGGCATGGCTTGCAATGAATAATTGGTTGCAGGATTTTGTGTACCGCACACAAATAGGATGGTGGGTGTTTGCAGTCTGCGGACTAAGTATGTTATTGATTGCAATTATTGTGTTGGGAATACGAACAGTAAGGGCAGCATTGGCAAATCCGGTTAAGAGTTTAAGAACAGAGTAAAAACAAAAGCCATGATAAAAAACTATTTCAAATTGGGTTGGCGCAATCTTCTTAAAAACAAATTATCGTCCATCATCAATATTGTTGGATTAGGTTTGGCAGTGGGTTGCTGTTTGGTGGTATTTGTATTTCTGGATTGGTCCATCAATCAGGATGATTTTCATTCAAAACTTGATAAACTTTATGTGGTGGAACGGATTGCAGAGAAAGACGGCAACCAGCAAATCTGGGGCGATTCGCCGGCGCCAATGGGAAACATGTTGAAAAACGATTTTCCACAAATAAAAAATACTGCCCGCCTTAATAGGGTTGGTGCAGTAGTTAAACAGGGCGACAATGTTTTTAGGGAAGAAATTAGTTTTGTAGATGATGCTTTCTACAGCATGTTCGACTTTCCTGTGAAATGGGGTAACAAACTAACTTTTAGTGAACAAGATGGTATTGTGCTTACAGAAGAACTTTCCGAAAAACTTTTTGGGAAAAATAATTCCGTTGGAAAAAACGTAAATATCAGATTTTCTAGTAATGGGCACGAGATCATTAAAAATTTTACTGTAAAAGGGGTTTTTGAAAAACAGCCAAAGGAAACATCGTTTTATTTTGCTGCACTTGTGCCATTTAATAATATGGTTTCATTGGGAATGAATAAAACAGATGACTGGAGCCAACCTGTTAGTATTACTTTTCTTGAGACCGAAAAGGCATCTTCTGTTTTACCCGGCATTAACCAAAGCAAAAAATATGTGGATTTATATAATGACGCAAATAAAGATTCTAAAATAGCTGCTTATAATTTTCAGCCTTTAAAATCAATGAGTTTTCATTCTTATAAAGTTATCAATTCAAGGTTTTCCGGGCCACATATTATAGGTGTAATTATGCTGTTGGCAATTGCTATTTCTATTTTGCTGCTGGTTTGTTTTAATTATATGAATATCGCCATAGCTTCTGCATCCAGCCGCCTGAAGGAAATAGGCATCCGCAAAGTAATGGGAAGTAACAGAAAACAAATCATTTTTCAATTCATTTTGGAAAACCTAATCCTTTGCACTGCTGGTGTATTTATAGGATTGTTTTTGGCTAAGTTCATCTTTTTACCCTGGTTTTCACAAATAGCGAATATTGATTTAGCTCAAAAACTTTTTGAAAATGTTCATGCCTGGTGGGCATTACTTGCTCTGATTTTTATTACGGTTTTAGGCGGGGCGGCTTATCCTTCCATTTATATATCTGCGCTAAAACCCATTAGTATTGTGAGGGGAAGCTTGGTCTTGGGGAGTAAAAACCGTTTTAGAAAAACGCTTTTAGGGTTTCAGTTTTTCTTTACATTTTTGGGTATTTCAATGGCATTGGCTTTTATTCACGAAAATACAGTGTCGAGAGCAAAACCATGGGGGTATGAGCCTGCTAACAATGTAGTTGTAAAATTAGAAGACTCCACCAACTTTCAGCTTTTTAAAACAGCGCTAAAAAGCAACAATGCTATTGCATCAGTTACAGGCTCGGTGCAGTCAATTGGTAATTATACAAAACAGCTTGTTATCAAAAGCGAAGGCAAAGAACAAACCGTACAAAGTATAAGCGCTTTGCCGGGCTTTGCAAGTCAGTTAGGTATCAAAATATTAAGTGGAAGGGATTTGAGCGACTCTTTTGCCACCGATCAATCAGCTTCTGTGCTTGTAAATCAGGCATTCTTAAAACAAATGAAATGGCAAGCCGGTATTGGAAAAACGATAGAATATGATAACAAAAAGTATTCAGTAGTGGGCGAGATAAATGATTTTCGTTTTGAAAACTTTCAAAGCAAAGTTCAGCCGCTTGTTTTACTCGGCTGTAAACCAGAAGATGTAAAATTCGTTTACGTTAAAACCAGTCCAGCATTATTATCAAATGCACATTCTTCAATTGAAAAAACATGGAAAGCAGCATTTCCCAATCTCCCTTTTGATTATTATTATCAGGATACTGTGTTTGATGGCTATTTTAGTGGATTCGCTCAAGTGGCTCAGGTTATGACTGCCGCATCACTTATAATGATTATTGTTTCTGTTTTTGGGATTTTCGGATTAGCCTTATTAATATTAGGTAAAAAAATGAAAGCGCTTAGTGTTAGAAAAGTGCTTGGAGCAGGAAGGGGAAACATTAGTTTCCAGATAATTAAAGAATTTTTATCTCCTATTTGTTTTGCACTAGTCGTTGGAGTGCCTGCATCCTATTTACTTACAAAATCCATTCTTGTTCAGGTTACGCCAGAATCTAATGTGTCGTTTGCGCCATTAATTATTTCATTGATAAGTTTAGTTATTATTACTGTTTTAAGCTTGTTATGGCATCTATACAAAGCATTTACTGCCAACCCAACTGCTTATTTAAAAAATGAATAGAGACCCTTGTATATAAAAGCAGTACTGAGCAGTCAAGGAAAAAGTTTGAGAACCGAATAATGAAATAACAGCTGAATAGAATTACTGAACGTACAAGAGTCGGGACACTTTCGGTCTCGATGCCGGATGAAAACTTCGGCATGCGACGCAACAGACGGTTAACAGCATTACATAAGCCCGTAACAAAAAAAACTTTATCATGATAAAAAATTATTTTAAAACCGCTATCAGAAATCTTATCAGGAATAAGACGTTCTCATTCATTAACATTATCGGACTGACAGTAAGCATGTCAGTGTGTTTACTCATCATTAATATTATTGCTGAGCAATACAGTTATGATAACTTTCATACAAAGAAAGACCGCATTTACAGAATCATGACGGTTGGTGCAGGCAGCAATGATTTTAAAACGGCCAGCTCTGCAATTCCATTGGCCAAAAAACTAAAACAGGAATACCCCGGTATTGAACAAAGTGCCACACTGGTACGCAATATTGGTGGCGATATGATTTACAATGAAAAAGCTGCAAGCGGTGGCGGTTATTTTGCTGATGGGGAGTTATTTAAAATTTTAGATTTCAAACTGAGTAAAGGAAATGCTGCTACTGCTTTGCAAAATCCATTTTCACTGGTAGTTACAGAAGACATTGCAAAGCTTTTGTTTGGTAATGAAGAACCCATTGGCAAAGTGATACAGTTTAATGATAAAGGCATTAATCCCGGTGGGCCTGAAAAAGGAAACCGTGAAACTGCTTATGGAAATTTTACGATAACCGGTGTATTACAACCTGTGCCGGGCAAAACACATTTGCCATTTAAGTTACTGGCTTCACTTAGTACGTTACCTGCACTGAACGCTGATAAAAAAATGGACATTAATGTAAATGACTGGAACAATGTATGGACGAATTATACTTATGTGTTGCTGGATAAAACAAAAACGGCTGCTGATTTACAAAACATGCTCAACCAGGTTTCAGCAAAGCAATACCAGAAAGGAGGCCCGAATGAATACCTGTTTAAAGCAAAAGCGCTTACTGCCATTACGCCAGCTAATCCAATAGGAAATGAAACACATATAGCAATGCCTTATTTGCTGTTACTCATCATTAGCATATTGGGATTAATTGTCATGCTCTCAGCCTGTTTAAATTATACCAATCTTTCTGTTGCAAGGGCCTTATCAAGAACAAAGGAAGTGGGCATACGAAAAGTTAGTGGCGCCACACGCACACAGGTGTTTTTACAGTTTATTGTTGAAGCTATTGTGGTTTCATTACTGTCGCTGCTGCTTGCCATTTTACTCCTGTTCTTTCTAAGAAGCGCTTTCACGGGTTTATGGTTCAACCAGTTTATGAACATCAGTCTGCAACAAAGTGGGTGGCTGTATTTGTTGTTTATTTTATTCAGCCTTGTTATCGGATTGATTGCCGGCTTATTGCCTTCCATTTATATTTCTGCATTTAACCCACTGGTAATGATGCGGAATTTTGGCGGGATTAAAATGTTTAAACGTCTTACACTCAGGAAAGCTTTGCTGGTAGTTCAGTTTTCAGTTTCACTCATTTTTATTATTTCAACAGTAGTGCTCTATCAGCAAACCAATCATCTGTTGAATTTTAATTATGGATTTAACAAAGAAAACATCATTAATATCAGTCTGTATAAACAGGAAAACTTTCAGCGTTTTGCTCAGGCAGTTGCATCCAACAAAGATATTGCTGCTGTGTCTGCCTGCTCCTTTATGCCATCAACAGGTACACAAAATGGCACACAAGTGTACAAAGCAGAAAACAGGAAAGATAGTTTGCAAATCAGTTTCATGGATGTGGATTCAAAGTTTACAGATGTGCTGGGTTTGCAAATAAAAGCCGGTAAAACGTTTCCGGATGTAGCTGATACATCAGGCGAAAATTATGTAGTGGTCAATGAAACGTTTGTAAAAGATTTTAAATACCCTTCAGTTGCGGGTGTTATTGGCCAGCGTATTTCCATTGAAGGCAATACAGTGGAAATAATTGGAGTGGTAAAGGATTTTCAGTTCTTAGATGTTACGCAGCAAATGCGGCCATTGGTATTGCGCAACCGCCCGGCTTCATTTGGAGTTGCAAGTATTAAAGTGAGAGGTACTGACATGGCTGCTATGGTTTCGTTCCTGGAAACAACCTGGAAAAAAGTAAATCCCAATACCAAATTTGAATACCAGTTTTATGATGAGCAATTGCTGTTTACACATTCTATGCTGAGCGATGTGGCAAAAATCCTGGGCGCCTTATCATTACTGGCCGTATTAATTTCCTGTTTGGGTTTATTGGGCATGGCTGCTTACACTGCTGAAACAAGGGCAAAAGAAATCAGCATACGTAAAGTAGTTGGCTCCAGTGTGCAGCAAATAATGGTGTTGCTTTCCAAAGGTTTTGTAATACTGCTGGCTATTTCGGCAGTAATTGCCATACCGGTTGCGTATATTATTAATAATATGTGGCTGCGGTTTTTTGCATCACGTGTAAGTATTACCCCGCTTACCATCATTGTAAGTGTACTGGTTATGCTTATCATCAGTCTGCTTACGGTGTTTTCACAATCATGGAGAGCAGCATTTGCAAACCCGGTAAAAAAGTTAAGGAGCGAATAAAAACAAACAATAAAATTATTTATGCTATACAACAACCATCAACATCAAAAGAATAGAATAGTGGAATTGCTGGTAGCTATTACTTTAATAGTTAATGCAACAAAAAAGATGAAAGATATTCATAAGTCAACTATAACTATGTTTTTATGTACAGTGAGTTTCTTTCACTTGCATGCACAACAAACTGCTGAAAAATTTATACAGGAAACCCGCTACCTGCTCTATTTGCCTGAGGGTTATTTAAACGACACGATCACAAAATGGCCAATGATTATTTTCATGCATGGTTCGGGTGAAAGTGGTGATGATATTGAAAAAGTAAAAGCACACGGCCCGCCAAAATTGATAGCACAGGGTAAGAAGTTTCCGTTCATTATTGTTTCTCCGCAGGCATCAAATGCATCATCTGGTTTCCAGGCTGAAGTAATAAAAGGGATGCTTACTGATTTAAAGAAAAAGTACCGGGTTGATGAAGACAGGGTTTACCTCACAGGTCTTAGTATGGGCGGTTACGGTACCTGGGAGGTAGCAGAGAAACATCCCGAAGAATTTGCAGCCATTGCCCCTATTTGCGGTGGTGGCGATGCAGATAGAGTTTGGAGGCTGCGGCATATTCCTGTATGGTGTTTTCATGGTGCTAAAGACGATGTGGTTCCGCTGGCAGCTTCAAAAGTAATGGTGGATTCTTTAAAGAAATACAGCAAGAATGTAAGATTTACCGTTTATCCGGATGCAAATCATAATAGCTGGGAGGCAACATATAATAACGACAGCCTGTACACCTGGTTCTTGTCGCAAAAAAGATTTAAAAACTCCCGTTTCTCTTTGCAGCAAAATATGCTGAAGGAATTTACAGGAATGTATGTTGCCCGGGGAATGGATACCATAAGAATTGAAACAGAGAATGACAAACTAATGGTGAGCATCGGCAATTACAAAACAGAAATAGTACCGGGGTCTGATACCAGTTTCTTTGTTGCACAAGATCCTTTTACAGAAGCAATTATTTTCAAAAATACAAAAGGTAAGGTAGCTGGTTTTTGGGTGTATGATTGGACAAGCAGAAATCTGTATAACAAAGTTGCTGATGATAAAACAAAAATAAAAAAGGAGCCATGATAAAAAATTATTTCAAAATTGCGTGGCGTAATATTACGAAACACAAGTTTTATTCCGTTGTAAACATCATCGGTTTGTTTGCGGGTATTGTGTTTGCATTACTCATTGGTGTGTATGTGTGGCAGGAATTGCAGGTGAACAAAAATTTACGCAATCACAAAAGACAATATCTTTTAACAACAAAATCAAAAGACCCAAATTTGGGGTATGAGCTGGCTACATTCGGGCCATTGGCCAAAAGATTAAAAGAAGATTATCCAAACCTCGTGGCCAATTACTACCGTTATGACGGCATTACATCGGTTGTTTCAAAAGGGGATAAACATTTGCGGGAAGATATTGCAATAGGGGACAGCACACTGTTGCCCATGTACGGGTTTAAAGCTTTGTATGGTGATGTAAATACCGCTTTGAATAAACCTTTTTCTGTTGTGATAACGGAAGATAAAGCCATGAAATATTTTGGCCGAAAAGATGTGGTAGGGCAAAATATTTCCATACAAAGTTTTTCAGGTGGCATCCATGATTTTTCTGTAACAGCCGTGTTGAAAGAAGCGCCTGCAAATACAGTAATGAATTTAAGCACTTCATACGTTAATGAAATTTTTGTTCCTGTTGTTAATCTTTCTTATTTCGGTCGCAATAACATTAACGATTGGCAGAATATTTTTATAGCATCTTATATTGAACTGAAAGAAAATGTTTCTGTAAAAAATCTTGAAGAACCGATAAGAAAACTAGTACAGCAAAATGCCAATACAATGCTGGCTCAAAATTTAACAGTACAGCCGGTTTTGCTTTCAACATACTATTTAAAAAAAGAAAACGGGGTTGTTGAAAAAATGGTTTACACTTTGTCGTTTGTTGGGTTGTTTATTTTACTGATCGCTGTAGTGAATTTTATCAATATCGCCATTGCCAGCTCTGGCAACCGCATCAAAGAAATTGGTGTGCGGAAAGTAATGGGCAGCATGCGTTCACATCTGATTATGCAGTTTCTGGCGGAGTCTTTACTATTGGTGCTTACAGCAACAACACTTGCGGCGGCAGCCTATCCTTTTGTAAAGAATCTGTTTGAATCTATGGTAGGAAAGAATCTTCCATCACTCACATCATTTCCATTGTATTTTATCTGTATTCCATTGTTGCTGGTATTGTTGCTTGGGTTGCTGGCGGGTTTTTATCCGGCGTTGGTTTTATCATCTTTAAAAACAGTTGATTCAATAAAAGGAAAACTCAAAACTGCAAGTGAAAAAGTTTGGTTACGTAAATCATTGGTGGGGTTTCAATTTTGCATTGCATTGATTGTATTGATTGCCGCAGCAATCGTTACGCAACAGGTGAATCATTTCTTTGGAAACAGTTTGGGGTATAATAAAGAATATGTGGTGGCATCACAGGTGCCGAGAGACTGGAGCCCTGCCGGTGTGCAAAAAATGAGAACCATCCGCAATGAATTTGCTGCTATGCCACAGGTGAGCAGCGTGAGCATGTCTTACGAAATTCCGAACGGCAACAACGGCGGTCAGCCGCCGGTATATAAATTAGGGGCTGACTCCACTTCAGCCATTTCAATGCAGGCATTGGTGAGTGATGAAAATTATTTAACCACTTATGGCATCAGCATGAAAGAAGGTGCCTTCTTCGACGGCCGTCAATTGGATTCAGGCAAAGTAGTGCTGAATGAAAAAGCAATTGCAGCATTGGGATATAAAAATTCATCAGCCGCTGTCGGTCAGCAGTTGCGTATCCCCGGCGACCCAACTATTTTCACCATCAAGGGTGTGGTGAATGATTTTCATTTCAATTCGATGCAGCAGAGTATACAGCCGATGATATTTTTTAATGTTTACAACAGTGTGGTGCATCGTTTTCTTTCTTTCAAATTGAAGCCCGGCAATATTCCATCATCTGCAGAAGCAATACAAAAGAAATGGACTACCCTTATGCCGGGTTCTTCTTTTGAGTATATTTTTATAGATGATGCATTAAAAAAAATGTATGCCACTGAGCTGCAGACAAAGAAAGCGGCTTACACTGCAACTGGTTTATCATTGGTGATTGCATTGCTGGGTGTGCTTGGATTAGTTTCGTTAAGCATTCACAAACGGGTAAAGGAAATTGGTGTACGAAAAGTGCTGGGTGCATCACTGCCCAATATCATTTTTCTGTTTGTAAAAGAATTTGTTTGGGTAATGGTCTTTGCTGCACTGGTTGCGTGCCCGCTTGCATATCTGCTCATGAAAGAATGGCTGAACGGCTATGCATACCGCATCAACATGAATGCAGGTCCATTTATTCTTTCCATATCATTGCTGGCAGCAATTACACTGGCGCTGATTGGGTTGCAAACCTATAAAGCAGCGCAAACAAGCCCGGCAAAAAGCCTGAAAACAGAGTGAAATGGATGTATCGAAAATGGCTCTTCAAAGTCTCCAGACTTTGAAGAGTTATGCGTCAAGTCTCTGACTTGATTTAATAAACAGTCGGAGACTGTTTGCATAAAATTGCGAAGCCCGGAGACTTCGCATAGCAAAAGCAAGAGCATGCAAATTCAAAATCGTGTATCAAAACCGCACAAGCTATGTATCAAAACCGAACACCTCAAAGAGAGACAACTATGCAAGCGATTGTTTATCAATGCATAAATTGATGGCATACATTTATAGCATATAAAACGATTTCAATTATCAAAAAACAAAAGATGATTCAGTTAAAAAACATTTTTAAATGGGTAACGGTAGGAGGGAACAGGGTATTTCTGCTGAAGGATATCAATCTTGAAATTAAAGAAGGGGAATTTATTTCCATTATGGGGCCATCTGGTTCGGGCAAATCAACTTTGTTGAATGTTATTGGTATGCTGGATGGATTTGATGAAGGGGAATACAAATTTTTGCATGAAGAAGTACACAAAATAAAAGAAAAGCAACGCAGCCAGTTGTACAAACAATACATTGGTTTTGTATTTCAGCAGTATCACTTAATTGATGAATTAACTGTGTATGAAAACATTGAAACTCCCTTGCTGTACCAGGATGTAAAAGGAAGTGAACGCAAGGCATTGGTGGCCGATATGCTGGACCGGTTTAATATTGTTGGCAAGAAAGATTTATTCCCCACGCAGTTAAGCGGTGGTCAGCAGCAGTTGGTGGGAATAGCAAGAGCATTGATATCCAAACCAAAATTAATTTTGGCCGATGAGCCCACCGGTAATCTGAACAGTAAACAGGGTGAAGAAATCATGGACTTATTCAAACAGCTCAACAACGAAGGCGTTACCATCATCCAGGTAACACACAGCGAAAAAAATGCAGCTTATGGATCACGGATTGTTCATTTGCTGGATGCGAGGATTGAAAATACAACGCATAATTAACAGATTTTGACCTGACAGGTTAATGAACTAAAGATAGGCGGGCTAAAGTAAGTCTATCAATAACATAGTAATAAACCTGTCAGGTCTGTTTTAATAAGGAATTCAGAAAGAAGAAAATTTATGAACCGAATACTTTTTTTATTTTTTACAATCATCAGTTTTTCAGCATCTGCGCAGCAACTCAGCTTAAAGCAATGTATTGATACGGCTTTAAAAAATAATATACAAGTGCAGCAAAGCGGTCTGCTTAAACAATCTGCCCACGTAAATAAGCAACAGGCCAAAGCCAACCTGCTTCCCAGTGTAAACGGCAACTGGAACTATGGTTTCAACTTTGGACGAAACGTAGATCCTATCACCAATACATTTACCACCAATCAATTATCATCTTCCAATGTAAGCGCCAGTGCGGGAGTAGTATTATTCAATGGTATGCGTTTGCAAAATTTAATTCAGCAAACAGGTTATTCTTACAAGGCAGCAGAGATGGATTACAAACAGGCACAGGATAACCTGGTACTCAACGTAATTCTTGCATACATGCAGGTGGTTGCAGGCGAAGATATACTCACTGTGAGCAAAGCACAACTGAGTGTTACCAAAAAACAAATTGAACGGATGGAAGTACTGGTGAAGGAAGGTTCAGCAGGTAATTTTCAGCTAACGGATATGAAGGGCCAAATGGCCAATGAAGAAATCAATATCATTAATCTTGAAAATAGTTTGCAGCAATCAAAGCTGAGTCTGTGCCAGTTGATGAATATAAGTTACGATCCAGCGCTTTCATTAGAGCGTAGCGCTGTTGTATTGAATGATGCAGTATATGCACAAACTTCACCTGAAGTAATTGCAGCGGCTTTTCAATACCTGGCATTGGTAAAGGCAAATGACTTTCGTGTAAAGAGTGCAGAAAAAAATATCCAGGTTGTAAAAGGCGCACTTTATCCAACGCTCAGTTTAAGCGGAGCAACGGGCAGCAGTTATTCCAGTTTGTTTACAAAGCTTACACCCACAGGTCTGGCAGAAAGTAATACAGGTTTGTATATAAAAAATGGTTCTTTACGCACACCCGTTTTTGCAGAACAGCAAAATTTCAGTAAAAGCAATGTTGCTTACATTACACAAATGCAAAACAATCTTGGTTTTTTCACCGGGCTTAATTTGCAAATACCATTGTTTAACACTTTGCAGGCACGCAACCGTATAAAGCTGGCAAAAATTAATTTTAAAAATACCCAGCTTGACGCTGAAAACACGAACTATCAACTCAAACAAAATATTGAACAGGCATGGCTCAATATGAATGCTTCCTTTAAACGCTACAAAGCATTACAGGAGCAACTCATCAATTTTGAAGAGTCATTCCGTGCTGCCACAGTGCGTTTTGAAAGCGGCGTTATTAATGCTGCAGAGTTTTTAATTGCCAAGAATAATGCTGACAGAAGCAAGATCAACCTGGTGCAGGCAAAATATGAATATACGTTCCGCAGTAAGTTGCTGGATTTTTACCAGGGCAAGAATTTGTGGTGATAAGTGATTGATAAAGATTTTCTTCATTAGCGATTTAAACCTTCATCAGTAACAAACCCGTTTCACTCCGTTTTTCCCCAATAAAAAACCCCGCAACAACGGGGCTTTTTATTTTTATTTTACTTCCTTTTGAGGAGTCTTAAACTTCATGTAAAATGGCTTGGGCTTGTAAGGTAATACATACAAATTATTGCCCCGCTGAAAACGAACCGTGTTGTTATTAAAAACCAGGTTCTTTGTGTTATTGGTATTAAAATTCAATCCTCCACGAAAACGGAAACCGTTTTGAAGGGAGAGGGGTGTTTTCTTAAATGTAAGTTTTACACCATTTTTATTGTCCTGTTTTTTATCGCCCCCGCCGGAGTTAAAACTGGCAGAAGATGCTATGTTGGCAAGCACAAAACACAGCACGGAAGCAATACCGATACGTTTGGTTGTTCTCATAAAACCTGTTTTGTTTTGCATAATGCACAAATTTAATCATTAATAATGCGGTTTTACAAACCGTCTGTCAGAATATTCTCATAATATTAACGTGTGTGTATAACTAATTGTTACATGGCCGTTGGAATTTTTCTTTAAAAGGGGTTACCTTAGGTAAACCACAGCACTTTATGCAGAAAAATCCCTCACGCTCCAACAATGATGAAATGCGGGAACTTCTCCGCCAGTTTGAAAACCTGAAAAACGGCCGCTCCCACTCGTTTCTGGAGGAAGAAAGCTTTGAGCGGATCATTAATTATTTCGATGAAAAAGAAGACCTGGTCTCCTCCCTGCAGGCAGCTGAACTGGGCATTGAAATCTACCCTTATTCCTCTTTGCTCCTCATAAAAAAGGCTGATTTGCTGCTGGCCACCCGCCAGTATAAAGCCGCTCTCACGGCGCTGGAAAAGGCTGAACTGCTGGACAGTAACGATATTAACCTCTTTATTTTAAAAACTGATGCTTACCTGGCGCTGGATCAGCATGAAAATGCCATTCAACTGCTGGAAGAGGGTTTGGACATGTTTGAGGGAGAAGAACGGATAGAACTGCTGTTTGAACTTTCAGATGTGTATGATGATTATGAGGAATTTGATAAGGTATTTGAATGTCTTAAACTCATTCTGGAGCAGGAACCCATGAATGAAGAAGCCCTGTATAAAATCTGTTTCTGGACGGATTTTACCGGCCGTAATGAAGAATCCATCAAACTCCATCAGAATATCATTAACGATTACCCCTACAGTGAGCTGGCCTGGTTTAACCTGGGCGCTGCTTACCAGGGTTTGAAGCTCTATGAAAAATCAATTGATGCCTACATGTACTGCATTGCCATTGATGAAAAATTTGATTATGCCTACCGAAACATGGGTGATGCTTACATCCGCATGCGCAAGTACAAAGAAGCGGTGGAGATGCTGGAGAAAGTACTTGAACTCAGCCGCCCGGAAGAAGTGATTCATGAAGCCATTGGTTGCTGTTTTGACAGGATGGGCCAATATGCGCAGGCCCGCTTTCACTACCGCAAAGCATCACATCTTAACACCAACGATACGAGGTTTCATTATAAAATTGCCTGTACGTATATTAATGAAGCCCAGTATGAAGCTGGCATTAAACATCTCAACATTGCATTAAAAAGCAACCGCCTCAACCCCGAGTATAATTTAACCATGGGTATTGCTTTGGTGGAACTTAAGCAATATGCCCAGGCCATTGAGCACTATGCCAATGTAATTAAAGCACGCCCCAAAAGCGCCAAAGGCTGGAGTTCCATGCTGGACTGTATGCTGCTGGCAGATATACTGGATAATGCTGATGAATATGCAATGGCTGCTTATGAAGCCACCGCTGGTAAACCCATCTTTCTTTTTTACCGTGCGGCTATATGTTTTGCATCCGGCAAAACCAAGCAGGGCATCACCCACCTGGAACTGGCTATGAGCAAAGCGCCCCGGCTCATTAAAAATCTTATTCAACTCATGCCCAAAATTTTGCAAAACCCGCAGGTGGTGGATATCATTGCACGGTATAAAAAATCAAAATCTATTTAAGAGACTGTTTCGTTGATTTTTCAGAGGTAATTAGAGAGAGCGGTTTATAAAACTCAGGTAAAAGACAGCAGATTTACATCATCTTCCTTTGCATGCTTCATCACAAAATACCCGGTTATTAAAAAGGAGAGGGTGAAATAGGCAATCAAAATAAAATTTACAGGCGCAAAAAATTGAGTGGCGCCAAACCAGTCTTTTTGGACGTAAATAAAATAAACACCCAGTAAACATTTAAGCGCTTCAAACAGAACAGCCGTGCGGTTGCGATCCATCAAATCCGTTAAAGCATAAATTGCAACAAATACAAAACCGCCGTACCAGAAGATGTACGATTTGTTCAGCGAATGAATCAACGCAATATTTCCAAATAAATAAGAAATAAACAGCAGAATCATAACCAACTGTACCCACACCCACACATTCAATGCAGGTGACGCTTTGGTATCATACTTTTCAAAATGATACACATCGTTGATTTTATAAGCAGGGTATTTCTCTGCCACATCTGCCGGTCTCCATCCTGTTGGCATCAGCCAGATGCGGAATTTATCTTTCAGCGCTTTTGCACGCCATGCATCTTTTATCATTAACCACAAATGCTGAAAATTAATTTTGATGGGGTTCCATGTTTGCACGGGTCGTGTAATACCATAAACAGGCGGTTTATCTTTCAACTCTTCCTGGAAAGTTCCAAACCATTTATCCCACCAAATAAAAATCTGTGAATAGTTTTTGTCCAGATATTCAGGATTAATGGAATGATGCACACGATGATGCGATGGAGTAACAATTATCTTTTCCAAAAATCCCATCTTGTTAATATGTTGTGTGTGGTACCAAAACTGTGCAAATAAATGCAAGGGAGCCGCTACGGCAATCACCTGTTCCGGCACTCCCAGCACTGCCGCAGGCAATAAAAAAATGGCGAAGATTCTGAACACCGTGGAGATACTTTGTCTTAATGCACAGGCCAAATTAAACTCTTCACTGCTGTGGTGAATGATATGGGCATTCCAGAAAAAATTGTATTCATGATCAATACGGTGCACCCAGTAGCCGGCAAAATCAAGAGCAAAAAAAGCGATGACATAGGTAAGCCATTCATTTTTTACATGCACAATTGCCAGGTGGTTTACCAGCCATCCGTAACTGAGAATGGCAATACTCAAACCCAATACATCCTTAGTTACGTTGGTAACGCCGCTGCTGAGGCTGCTCACCATATCCATATTCCGCACCGTGTCTTTGCCTTTGAGCACACCATACAATTTTTCGCCCAGCACTAAAAGCAGGAAGGCGGGCATGGCAATCAATAAAATTTTTCCGTAAGTTTCCATATTGCAAGCTTGCCCAAATTTAAAGAATCTTTGTATGAAGCCATTTATCTTTTTTCTTTTTACTGTTTGTTCATGCAATTTTATCAGTGCACAAACAACCGGTGCACAAAAAATTGCTGCTTTTAAACAGCAACAGCAACTCCTGCAAGCATCCCCATACAAAAACATCCAATGGCGATTGACTGGCCCTGACAACCGCAGCGGCCGTTGCACCGATGTATATGGCATTCCTGGCAACCCCAATGTGTATTATGCAGCTTTTGCAACAGGCGGTCTTTGGAAAACAGAGGATGCAGGCCAAACATGGAAACCTTTGTTTGATAAAGAAGCCACACAATCCATCGGCAATATCGCTGTATCATTAAGCAATCCGGATATGGTTTATGTGGGCACTGGTGAAGCAAACATCTTTCGTGCATCACTGCCCGGCATTGGTATGTATAAATCAAGTAATGGCGGAAAAACTTTTCAGCATATTGGTTTGGAAAATACAGGAACCATTGCAAGGGTTGTTATTCATCCTTCCAATCCCAACATCGTGTATGTTGCTGCAAGCGGTAACGAATGGACATATAACAAAGACCGTGGCGTATATCTCACAACAGATGGCGGCAAAACATGGAAGAACATTTTATTTGAAAGCGAAAAAAGCGGATGTATTGATTTGGTGACGGATCCTTCTGATCCCAACACACTTTATGCAAGCATGTGGAACCGCATCCGCAAACGCTGGAGCGATCCCATGCCTGAAGACGGAGATTATATTTATAAAACAACCGATGGTGGTAAAACATGGAAGAAAATTGTTACGGGATTACCTGAAACAAAACTCACCGGGAGAATTGGTTTGGCAATTGCACATTCAAACCCAAATGTTTTATATGCATTTGTAGATGATCATCATATTAAACGGGAGCCGAAGAAAGGCGAGTATGATTCTTATGAACGACAAATACAAAAAGTAGTGATTGGTGGCGCTGTCTACCGCAGCACAAACAAAGGTGAAAGCTGGGAGAAGATGGGAGAGGTGCATGATTTTGTAACTCCGTTTTCAGGAACTTATGGTTGGGTGTTCAGTCAAATACGTGTGCATCCGAAAAATGAAAACCGCATTTATGCTTTTGGTGTAAATAAAGCCATTAGTGGAGATGCAGGTAAAACATGGAAAGCATGGGATCCGACAGATACCACCGGCGATTGGACGCATGGCGATCATCATGCAATGTGGATTGATCCGCAAAACCCTGACAGGATGATGGTGGGTAATGATGGCGGTGTTACACTTACTTACAATGGCGGTGTAAAATGGAAAAACTCTTTTGATAAAATTCCAACCACACAGTTTTATACGGTTACGTATGATATGAAAACACCGTTCAATATTTTTGGTGCAGTGCAGGATGAAGGAACGATGAGCGGTAATGTGATGAATACATTCGGAACAAAAGCTGATACTTCACTTCGTCCATGGCGTATGGCGCCGGGTGGTGAAGGCACACAGATACAAGTTCATCCTGACAGCCCGAACCTTGTTTACTCATCATCATACTATGGCCGCTTAATGAAAACGGATATGAGTAAAGGAAGAAGAGAAGGTGTAAAACGTTTTTCATCTTTCGATGTGGGAAGAATTGATTCTTTACGTGGTGAGTGGCTGGCAGCTACAATGATGAGTAAGTTCAACAGCAAAGTAATTTATCATGGCCTGCAGCATTTGTACAAAACAGAAGATGGCGGTGAAAACTGGAAACGCATCAGCAACGATCTTTCATTCAACAATCCGCAAAAGAATGGTGTGTATCCCTATCTCATTTATCATCAAACCATCTCAGCCCTGGCAGAAGGAAATAAACCCGAAATTCTTTTTGCCGGAACAGATGATGGACGTTTATGGCTGAGCATGAATGACGGGACAGACTGGAAAGAAATCACTAAAGGTCTCCCTGTAAATAAACATATCATCAAAATTGTAAGTTCTGCTTTCAAACCTTCACGTGTGTATGCGGCGCTGAACGACAGGCGTGCAGATAATCACACACCTTATGTTTATGTGAGTGAAGATTACGGAACAACATGGAAAAGCATTGCTTCCAATCTTCCTGCATCGCCCGCCAATGTAATTGCAGAACATCCTGATGATGCAAACACATTGTTCTGCGGTACTGATTTTGGTGTGTATATGAGTAAAGATGGCGGTAAAAAATGGATCGCTATCAATGGAAATATGCCAGCATCTGTTTCAGTAAATGATTTGTTTATTCATCCAAGAGATAAAAAATTAGTAATCGGAACTTATGGAAGGGGTGTGTATGTGCTGGATGATTTAAAAGTGTTGCAATGATTTGCAGTAGCTGAATATAATTTCACTTGTGGTTTAATTAATTGAAAAATTATTCAATGAAAAAAATAGCCTTTTTGCTTTTATGCTGCTCTTGTTTTGGAATATCATTAGCACAAACTGCTGATGAAAGCTGGCAACTGGGCCCGTTTGTAAAACATATAAGCAAACCAATTGTATCCCCTGATGCAGCATCAACATTTTATTGCCCTGTTCTCCATAAAAAGATTAATTGGGAAAAGAGCAATGCCTTTAACCCCGCAGCGATTGTAAGAAATGATAAGGTTGTGTTATTGTACCGTGTCGAAGATAAAAACCAGGGCATTGGCAAGCAAACTTCAAGAATAGGCAAAGTGCAGAGTAATGATGGAATTGTTTTTACTAAAACACCATCTCCTGTATTATACCCCGCAGAAGATAAAATGAAAAAATATGAATGGCCGGGTGGTTGTGAAGACCCACGTATTGTACAAACAGAAGATGGAACTTATTGGCTCACTTATACTGCATGGGATGGAAAAACTGCAAGACTAAGTATTGCCAGCAGCAGAGATTTAACAAACTGGACCAAGCACGGTCCTATTTTTACAAAAGCAGTGAATGGAAAATTTTTAAACACCTGGTCAAAAAGCGGTGCCATTGTAACTGCAAGAAAAAAAGAGAAATCCTATGCAGTTAAAATCAATAATAAGTACTGGATGTATTGGGGCGACAGTCCTGTTTACCTTGCATTCAGTGATAATCTTTCTGATTGGGAACCTGTAACAGATAGCGCAGGCAATCTGCAACCTGTTGTTAACCTGCGTAAAAATAAATTTGACAGCGAAGTTGTAGAGCCCGGCCCTCCCGCTATAGTTACAGAAAAAGGGATTTTGTTATTATATAACGGCATGAATGCAGAAGGTGATAATGGTGATAAAACATTGCCGGCTAAAACTTATTGTGGCGGACAGATATTGTTTGATATAGAAGATCCTTCAAAAATACTTGCCCGTTGCGAACAACCTTTTATTAAACCAGATTTACCGTTTGAAAAGAAAGGACAGTATGCTGCAGGAACTACTTTTATTGAAGGATTGGTTTTTTTTAAAGGGAAATGGTATTTGTATTATGGCGCTGCCGACAGTTCGGTTGGTGTGGCTGTATATGAAATCAAATAATCAGCATTGCTAAAGTTGTATAGGAACGTATTAGAAATATGAAATCAAAACCCATCACTAAAAAATATCCCAACGCTTCACTCAATCGTTTTGGCGGTTGGGTGTTTCATTGCATTGATGCACATACCTGCGGCAATCCGGTTCGGGTTGTTGCAGATGGCGGACCAGAACTGGATGGAAATAACATGAGTGAAAAGCGGCAACATTTTTTAAAAGAATATGACTGGATAAGAAAAGGATTGATGTTTGAACCACGTGGTCATGATATGATGAGCGGAAGTATTTTATATCCACCGCATGATGAAGCAAATGATGTAGCTGTTTTGTTTATTGAAACAAGCGGTTGTCTTCCAATGTGCGGACATGGAACCATTGGAACTATTACCATTGCCATTGAAGAAGGATTGATTGTGCCTAAAACGCCGGGTATTATAAAAATGGAAGCGCCTGCAGGATTAGTTGAAATTGAATATACAACTTCAAAAGAATCATCACACCCGCATCTTGCTTCGACTTCGCTCAGCAATGATGCACTCAACCCTTCGACTCCGCTCAGGGTTGAAACTGTGCGATTAAAAAATGTTCCTTCCTTCCTCCATTCAACCGAATTAAAAGTGCAGTGCCCTGAGTTGGGGGAATTGATTGTTGATGTTGCTTATGGTGGAAATTTTTATGCCATTGTGGATGTTCAAAAGAATTTCAAAGGCATTGAACATTATGCAGCAGATAAACTCATTGCATGGGCAAGAGAATTAAGAAAGAATATCAATGCAAAATATGAATTCATTCATCCGTTAGATGCAACCATCAACGGCTGTTCACATATTTTATGGGCAGGTGAAGTAATTGATAAAACTTCCACTGCACGCAATGCCGTTTTTTATGGTGATAAAGCAATAGACAGAAGTCCCTGCGGTACAGGTACCAGTGCACGCATGGCGCAATGGTATGCAAAAGCCAAGTTGAAAAAAGGAGAGGAGTTTGTTCATGAAAGCATCATTGGCAGTAAGTTTATCGGAAGAATAGAAGAAGAGTTAATGCTAAACGATTACAAAGCGATTCGTCCATCAGTTGAAGGCTGGGCAAAGATTTACGGATACAATACCATTTCAATTGATAAAGAGGATGATCCCTATGCTTACGGGTTCCAGGTACTGTAAATGAGAAATTATTTTTACATACTTTTTGTTGTATTTACTTGCTGCAATCAAGTAAGTGAAAAAGAAACAGCAAAACAGTTTGTGGTAGTATTGGGTGTAGCGCAGGATGCAGGCTATCCGCAATTGGGTTGTACAAAAGAATGTTGCAAAGCTGTGAGCGAAGGAAAAGAAACAAAGAAACATGTGGTGTCGCTGGCATTGCTAGATGCAACAAAAAATGAATATTTTTTATTTGAAGCCACACCGGATATTACTTCACAATTGTCTTTGCTTCAAAAGCAATATCATTTACAAAGTATTCAACCAACTGCGGTATTTCTTACACATGCTCATATCGGGCATTACACAGGTCTGATGTATTTTGGAAGAGAAGCAATGAATAGTTCATCCGTTCCTGTTTACACATTGCCAAGGCTGGATAGTTTTTTAAGAAACAATGGTCCCTGGAATCAGTTGGTTTCAGTAAAGAATATTGAGTTACAGCAAATGAAAAAAGACAGTAGTGTTCAACTTTCATCTAACATAAAAGTTACTGCATTGCAAGTGCCGCACAGAGATGAGTTTTCTGAAACAGCAGGGTTCATCATTCAAACACAAAACAAAAAATTGTTGTTTATACCTGATATTGATAAGTGGCAAAAATGGGGAAAAAGCATTGTAGATTTGATTCACGGGGTTGATTATGCATTGCTGGATGCAACCTTTTACAAAGATGGTGAACTGCCCAACCGGAACATGAGCGAAGTGCCGCATCCCTTTGTGCAGGAGAGCATGGAATTATTTAAAGGAATGAGTGCTGCTGATAAACAGAAAGTTTATTTTATTCATTTCAACCATACCAATCCGTTGTTGAAAACAAACGGCTCCGCAGCAAAGGAAGTAAAACAAAAAGGTTTTAACATTGCAGAGGAAGGTATGATTTTAAATATGGAATAAAGTGCGTTGTGAAAAAATATTGTTTTGTTTTATAAAAGCCCTGTAAGCCCGCCTGAACGGAACGAGCAGGGGCGAAATGTCAGTAGAAATTAGCAAAACAAACCGCATACAGAACCCCATCGGGCAATGTCATTAAGTTAAGCGTTTCGTCATGTTGAGGAACAGCTTGTCCCGCTTTTGCGGGAAGACATCTCATAAAATTCAAGCTGTACGAAATTTATGAGACCTCTCCCTGCGGTCGAGGTGACGCTTAACTTAATGACATTGCCCATCGGGGCGAAACATATTCGGTTCAAAGACATATCGCCCCGATGGGGCTCTGGTTGTATTTAAATGTTTTTTCTACTGATATATCGCACCTCTGGTGCTGCAAAACAAAATTTGTATTAGCGTAATAAATAACGGAATAATTTTTTATGAAGGCAATCGTAATTGGAGGCGGTATCATCGGTTTAAGTTCAGCTCACTATTTACAGCAAAGCGGCTGGGAGGTTACAGTCATTGAGAAAAACAATTTTGAAGACAATGCCTCTTATGGCAATGCAGGTTATCTGTGCCCCAGTCATTTTATTCCATTGGCATCGCCGGGTATTGTACAACAGGGGTTTACATTAATGTGGAATCCACGCAGTGCATTTTATGTGGAACCACGTTTAAGTTGGTCGCTTATTTCATGGGGTTTGAAATTTATGAAAGTAGCCACCAAAGAGCACCTGGAAAAATCGGCTGTGCCATTGCGTGATATTGCATTGTTCTCCCAGCATTGTTATGAAGAGCTGGGAAAAATTCCCGGTTTTGAAATGGCGTATGAGCACAAAGGTTTATTGGAATATTATCAAACAGAAGCCAGGGAGGAACATTCACATCATTTTGCTGATGAAGCAAAAAAATTAGGACTGGAAGCCGAAATGCTCACCCTTGAGCAGGTGCAGGCAATGGAGCCACAGGCCAAACTCAACATACGTGGCGCTTTGTATTTTAAATGCGATGCACATTTGTATCCGCAAAAATTAATGCAGAGTATGAAGTCATTGCTGCAGCAAAACAATGTAACGATGATTGGAGGTGAAGAACTCATTGGTTTTGAAATGCAGAACAGCAAAGTGCAAAAAGTAAAAACAAACTCCAATGTGTATGATGCCAATTTGGTGGTGATGGCCACCGGCGCATGGGGAAGGGAAACAGCCAAAATGATTGGTCATGATTTATTGCTGATGCCCGGCCGTGGTTACAGTATTACATTGCAGGATTCACCTTTCAAATTAAATTACCCGGCAGTGCTGCAGGAAGGAAGGGTGGCGATTACGCCGATGGATGGAAATAAAATTCGCTTTGGCGGTACAATGGAAATTACAAGTACCACTAAACCACCACGCATGAACCGTGTCATCGGCATACTGGAGGCAGTGCAGCAATTTCTTCCTGAGTTTAAAATTCCGTTGCCGCCGCAAAAAGATGTGTGGTATGGTTACAGGCCCTGCAGTGCAGATGGTTTGCCTTACATTGGTAAAGTGAAAGAGAATGTGATTGTAGCCACCGGTCATGCCATGATTGGTTTGAGTTTGGGAGCAGGCACCGGAAAATTGGTAAGTGAAATTGCAAATGGAGAGAAGCCGAGTGTGGATCTGAAGCCGTATAATCCTTCGAGGTTTAGTTGATAACGCCCCGTCTGACGCCCTCGTCTGACGGGAGAAAATAAAGGTTTAAGAATTTTATTACGAGCTTTGAAATGAAGACCACTGCTGCTATGGAAACGGAACTTTGAAACGAGCGTGGCAACAGACGATGCCCAAAGAACAAAAGCCGGTAACATAAAAAATAAACACATGAAAAAATTGCTTTTCCTTTTAATGAGTTGTTTTGTTTTAGTAAATGTAAATGCACAACATCAATTGGTGAAGTTGTGGGAAACAGATTCAGTTTTAAAAGTTCCTGAAAGTGTTTTGTATGATGCACACAACAAAGTATTGTATGTATCAAATATTGATGGCACGCAACCATGGGGCAAAGATGGCAAAGGTTCTGTTGGCAAAATAGGATTGGATGGAAAAGTGATTGCTGCCGAATGGGTAACGGGTTTAAATGCGCCAAAGGGAATGGGTTTGTACAAAGGCAAATTGTATGTGGCAGATTTAAATGAGATTGCAGTAATAGATATTGAAAAAGCTGTGATTGAAAAAACCATACCGCTGAATGCAACAGGGTTGAATGATATTACGGTTTCGCCTGATGGTAAATTGTATGTGAGTGATTCACGTATGAAGAAGGTACATATGGTTCCGTTGAATGCGCCTGCATTGAATGAACCGATTCTTGACAGCACACAATTGAAAGGGCCGAACGGTGTTTTATTTCACAATGGAACTTTGTATGTATTGGATGCAGGCAATATGTATAAACTGGATAAAAGTGGTGTGCTCATTAAATTAAGTGAAGGCATGGAAGGAGGTACGGATGGAGTTGAACATGTATCAGGTAATGAGTTTATAGTTTCAACCTGGAGCGGTGTGGTGTATTATGTAAAAGCGGATGGAAGCAAAGAAGTGTTGATGGATGGCCGGGCGCAAAAAATAAATTCGGCTGATATTGGTTATGATGCCAAACGCAGAATTGTGTATGTGCCTACCTTTTGGAAGAATACGGTGGCGGCGTATGAGTTGAAATAAAAAGAAAAGTTTTCAGGCACAAAGAAACGATGAGAGTAGTGGATTCTTTTTTTGGAAACCACCTGAGAAGCTGGTTAAAAATAAAATCCCCGACATGCTTTGTGTACTTTGTGTTGTATTTTCTTTGTGCACTTTGTGATACTGTGTTATTTTTGGACCACAAAGACCACAAAGTTTTTCATAAAGACCACAAAGAAAGCATCATATATTTTCTCAATTTAAATTTAAACAGCTTCTGAGGCACTTGAGATAACCTGAGAAGAAAGTTGGTGTGCTTTGGGATTTCTGAGAAAGTAATGCTTTAATCCCGTCTTACGGGAGCGTAAATAGTTTGCAAAACTTTTCAAACGGTAACTTTACAAGCAATAAACATTTTACTTTTACTGCCCATATGGATTGTACAGCACAACGGTTGAGTTACCGGCAAACAGGCGCTTTCTCCAAAATTGTTTTGGATTACCTGGATGATGCAGAGCAGCTTCGTTCATTCTATTCGCACAGGCCAACCCGGGATGGAATAAAAAATGCTGTTTCAGAACGAAAACAATTTTCAACTAACAGAAATGTTTTGGTAAAACATTTGCAACAGCAATATGCAAATGTGCAGATGAATGAAACGGTAAAGAAGAATATAGATTTACTGCTGAGCGAAAACACCTTTACTGTTACAACAGCCCATCAGCCGAATTTATTTACCGGCCCATTATATTTTTTATACAAAATTCTTCACGCCATTAAATTAGCTGCATCATTAAAAACAGAAATGCCGCAGTATAATTTTGTTCCTGTGTATTATATGGGCAGCGAAGATGCGGATGTGGATGAACTGGCTCATTTTTGGTTGAATGGTGAAAAGAAAGAATGGAGTACAGACCAAAGCGGCGCTTTTGGAAGATTTGTGACAAATAAAGAACTGGTGAAGATGATGGATGCGCTGGCTGGTGAACTGGGTGTGCAGCCTTTTGGTAATGAACTCATTGAAAAACTGCGAAACTATTATAAAGTGGGAACCACCATTCAGCAGGCAATATTTGCATTGGTGAATGATTTGTTTGCTGAATATGGATTGATGGTGCTGATTGCAGATGATGCGTTGTTAAAACAGCAGATGAGCGCTGTGTTTGAAGACGAATTAATGAATCACAACTCATCTAAACTGGTAGAAGCAACTGCCAAACAATTGGAGCAGCATTACAAAGTGCAGGCAGGCAGCAGAGAAATCAATTTGTTTTATTTGGATGAAGATGTAAGAGAACGTATTGAAGCAAAAGGAAACGGATATGCTGTTGCCAATACGACCATTGAATTTACAAAAGAAGCAATGCTCCAGGAGTTGAAAGAACATCCTGAGCGTTTCAGCCCCAATGTAATTTTGCGTGGACTCTTCCAGGAAACCATTTTGCCCAATATTGCATTTATTGGCGGTGGCGGTGAAATTGCTTACTGGCTGGAATTAAAAGCGGTGTTCGATTTTTACAAAGTTCCTTTTCCGGTATTGGTGTTGCGGAATTCTTTTTTGATTGTTGAAGCCAAGTGGCAGGAAAAGATGAAGAAACTTTCACTTTCAGTTGAAGAACTTTTTCAACCTGCTGAAATACTGCTCAATGAAATGGTGTTGAAAACTTCATCGCACACATTAAAACTCAATGGTTCTGTTACAGAAGCGGAAGCTTTGTATGAACAGCTCAAAAAACTTTCGGCCGCTGTTGACCCCACATTGGTAAACCATGTGGAAGCTTTAAAAACAAAAACCCTTTACCGTTTGCAGGAACTGGAAAAGAAAATCTTTCGTGCAGAGAAACGAAAGTTTGATGAACAGCGCCGGCAGATAGAACAATTGAAAGCTGCTTTATTTCCCAAAAATGGTTTGCAGGAGCGGGTTGATAATTTTAGTATGTATTATGCAAAATGGGGAAGGGAATTTATTCAAATGTTGTATGAACATTCGTTGAGTTTGGAACAGGAGTTTGTGGTGGTGGAAGTTGATGGGTGAAAGTAAAGTGTGGAGAGATGGTTTATTTTTTGAACCTGATTGTTTTTTTGACCAACTTGCGCAGAAGGTATTTGTTTTTTATGATGAGATGAGCCCCATGTTGGCCGTCTGGGCTTCTCCGTCAAGGGTTAGAGGTCTAAAACCCACTTAGCAATTTCTGTTAATTGTTTGTCGTTTGAAAGATTTGCAGCATTTGTCAATACACCAGATTGCAACTCATCAAAAATTTCTATCGCCATGCTTTTTTCAATTGCAGCACCTATAAAAAATGTTTTAGGTGTCAATTGCATTTTTGTAAATGCTTTTCGTGTTCTGATAAAAGCTGAATTTGCAGTTTTCCAATGTTCGTCTGCACCAGCAGGGTCAATGCCACCCTTTAATTCCCCAAGTGCAACATACTTTTCATTTGTTGTTATTATTGAACCTGCGCCCTTCAGCTTATCGGCAGGTTTTGCATTTAGCAATATGAGGTCAACATTTTTCTCAACAACGGGGACTTTAATATTTAGAAGCAGCAACCTGTCTTTATTATTTCTTTTCCAATAAAGGCCACCAATTCTTTTTTCAATATCTGTATCCTCCTCTGGTTTTTCTTGCCAAGTATTTGTTTCTGTGTCTTTCCATTGATATTTAATTCCTGAAAGATTAAAAACGGATAATAAAGAACGCAGGAATTTTCTTTCTCCTAATGTTCCAGCTAAATTTCTTGCTTTACCTCCGAGTGCATCGCCTTTAGTCAAAAGATACCTGTAAACAAGTTCATCAACAAAGTTGTCGCCAGCCGGTTCAAGAAATTTTTCGATAAGGCCAACAATTGCGAGGGTTCTATCATCTTCGGTCAAATAATTGAGCGCCTTTTCAGAAAGGCCAGAAGCCGTAAGCAAACCAACTCTTAAATCTTTTATTTTTAAAAGGTCTTTCGGCTTTTTTGCTTTTGAGGAAAGAGTTTTGAGTGCTTTAGCTTCTTCAATAAATGGAATAGCAATGTAATTTTTCTCCAAAGCCATTGCAATAAATCCGGCTCTGGTCTCCTGGCTTGATGTTACTAAATCTTCAGAAGATTTGATTGAATTTGTACTCTTTATCTTTTTTGCCATAAGTAAACACATTTACGGACTTCTGTTCGTCCATAGCTACCCATTTGTTGGCTACTATTCCCTTTGCCTTTGGGTAACACAAAAATTTTATTGATATTGTAGCCAAAGTTATCCGCAAACTCTGATAGAATTAAATCTACTGGTATTTCTTCACCGCCGTAACGAACGTTGTCGTTAACCATAACACAATAACCACCGCTTTTTGTAACTCTTGCCATTTCAAAAATTACAAAACACATTTCAAAGAAATAGTTTTTAACCATTCTGGCAATGTTACTATTGTTTAGCTTTTCAAGTTTGTTAAGTTCATCCAGGATTGAATTAACCTCTGTCATTGCAGACGAGTTATTGTAAACATTTAAAATATTTTCAAAGCTTTTCTCTTGTCCGATTGAAGTATAGAATTGTTTTAAATAATCAATCTTCTCCTTGTTTTCAACTGTACATGAAAGCATTGATTGACGAAGATTACGAACCTGGTCATTATTGTTGCCGAGAAAAACCAATTCTAATGCGTAAGTCCGTGTATAATCATAACGATTACAATAAGGCGGAGAGGTTACAACAAAATCAAACGAGTTACTTTTAAACTTTGGTAATTCTTCAAGACAAGAACCTGAAAGAATATTAACCGGAAGTTTTTCAATCCCATTCGTTTCAAACTGTTCAAATAATGAAGTGTTTTGAGTGGGTGAAAGGTCTTGAACAATATTTTGCAATTTGGTTTTGACTGCTTCTTCAAAACTTAAAATTTTTCCTTTATCAAATGGTTTACCGGAAAGGTCTCTTTTTGAACGATAGTCCCAACGTAAATACTGGCCATCTTTTCTTGTGTAACTTATTTCTTCTAAAACCGAAAAAGCTGCAAACTTTAAAAGAGTTTGAATTCTTTTGTCTTTGAGTTTTGAACAATATGTCAAATACTTATTTAAAGAAATTTCTGTTTCTTCCGGGAAAGCATCTTTTGTAATTGAAATATGAGCAATGTGATTGTGGTACTTTTCAAGTTTAGCAATATCTGCCCACAAAGTTTTTATTGTTGCTTTAAGTTTAATTGTGTCAATTTTGTTAAGTGCTTCTCTTGTTTCCATAACAAAAGAGCCAACTGGCAAAAGTTCAATTCCATGTGCTTCCCAGCCAATTTCCTGTCCGGCAAAAAGTGTAGTGCCGGCACCAGCAAAAGGGTCTAAGACTTTGCCCGGTTTTGGCGAATATTCCGAAAGGAAATATTTAACAAGAGCAGAAGAAAAACCTTCTTTGTATTTGAACCACCTGTATATGGGTTCGTCTTTGTTAGCTTGAAAGCTAACTACTTTTCGGCTTAGGTTGTAAGCGGTTTCCAATTTGTCTGCCAGTCGGTCAAAAAGTATTTGTCGCTCAGAAGGAAAAGTTTCGGCTGATTTTATCATCTGTCAAATTTAGCGTTTTCTCGTCTGTAAATTACCAAGAATTTTAGCCTTTTAGTAATTAAGATATGCACAATAGCCGTTCGGCCAACTCTAAAATATGCAAAATTTTTACCCCTGCAAGCAAGTAACATTTTTTTAAGACCTTTAAAATTGATTAATAAAAAAGCGAAAGTTGTAAAAATTTCGCATATACAATGATTGGGTTTAAGTACTACAGGCAGAGGCGCTGTTCTTTAATCAAATTTATTCTCCCATCCTTCCTGCTTCATCTTTTCTACTTTGCCCAGCACATCATCATTCATTTGGGTTTTATGGGTTGCCAGTTTTATTTAACGGTTGGTGTCCTCACCAACCGAAACCAAAATCATCAATTAAAAATTTCTTTTAATCTTATGTTAGCG
>JAIEQM010000023.1 GCA_019747705.1 Chitinophagaceae bacterium
TAACCGATGTGCCATGTTTTAAATCTCTTCTTCTCTTAACCTCATTGTTTAATTTACAAAGCGAGTAAGAGGTTAAGAGGAAGTAAACTTACAATAACCGATGTGCCATGTTTTAAATCTCTTCTTCTCTTAACCTCATTGTTTAATTTACAAAGCGAGTAAGAGGTTAAGGGGAAGGCAATAGAATACAAACTTATTGTTTGCTGCTTCTATTTAGAATGACTATCGTTAAAGCGTTTCAAAACGTTGTTGCACAAAATCCCAGTTCACCACCTTCCACCATTCAGCAATATAATCTGCACGGCGGTTTTGATATTTGAGATAGTAGGCATGTTCCCACACATCCAATCCGAGTAAGGGAGTTCCTTTAAGTTCACCTGCATCCATCAACGGATTATCCTGGTTGGGTGTGGAGCCGATTTTCAATTGCTTGTCTTTATCTGCATAGAGCCAGGCCCATCCGCTGCCGAAACGGTTTTTGCCGGCATCGCTGAACTGTGTTTTAAAAGCATCCATACTGCCGAAAGATTGTACAATCGCCTTGCTTAACTTTCCATCAGGCAAAGCGCCTCCGCCGGCTTTCATACATTTCCAAAACAGTTCATGATTGTAATGTCCGCCGGCATTGTTGCGCATCTTGGCGGAGTATTTGGAGATGCTCATTAAAACATCTTCAATGGGTTTATTGGTATCCACTTTTTCAGCAGCGGCTGCATCTTTTGCATTCCTGGCATAAGCACTTGCATGTTTGCTGTAATGAATTTCCATGGTCATGGCATCAATCACAGGTTCCAGTGCAGTGTATGCATAAGGCAAAGGTGTTTGATCAAAACCTGTAACCATGGGCGCTGCACTTAAAACTTTTGGAGATGTGCAACCTGCAATAATATCAGTGCCGGCAACAGCAGTTAATGAAATGGCGAGCCCTGTTTTTGCGGATTGATGGAGAAAACTGCGGCGTGAAAGATGTTTTGACATAACATTGAATTTAGAACCTTCAAGTTACGTTCATTCATTCAAATGTGATTATGATTTTTCTTTAATAAGCTTGCTGAGTTTTAATTTCCTTAAGATACGGTAATAAAATTCTGCGTTAAAAAGCTGGGAGTCCTGCATAGCTTTATAAGTAAGAAAAGCACCCACAGGAATTAAGATAAAAGTGGAGAACCACATGCCTGTAAACGGAGTCAGAACACCTTCTTTTACCATCTTCTCCCCGCTGGTATTCATAATAAAAAACAGGATAAAGAATAAAACCGAAATAACTAAGGGCAGCCCGATACCACCTTTGCGGATGAGTGAACCCAGCGGCGCCCCAATGAGAAATAAAACAATGCACGCAAAGGAAAGTGAAAATTTGCGGTGGCGTTCCAACTCATGCAGGCGGAGTTGTTTTTTTTGTTCCGTATAATCAGAAGAAATAAAATCAACCTGGCTTTTAAAGCTGGCAGATTTGCTGTTTATTGCAGAAGCGATAGAATTTTTTACACTGTCGCCAATTAATTCTTTTGCGTTTTTAAACGAATAGGTGGCAGTTGTTTTTTGTTTCCACACACTGTCTGGTAACTGAAAAGGCATGAGTGAACTTAATTCTCTTTTGGAACGCTTGCCCACACTGTCAGTATTTTTCCGGATGGAGTCCACCACTTTTGTAAGTTGTTTTATGCTCAGCATTTTGTAGTAATTCTTAAAGGTGGAATCGGCAGTTTTGTTGAGCTTAAACGAACTGAGGTCAAATACTTTTTTATATTCTTTAAAACCCAAACGATAATAATCCGTTTGAATGGTGCCCGCTGGTCCTTTTTCCTGGTAGCGCCACCCGTTTTTTAAATTGAAATAAAGAAAACGCTGATCCGGTGAAACCGTCATCGTGCCTTCTTCAGCAAGAATCATATTATCCTGCAATGCATAACTCTGTTCATAAATCACCACATTACGGATGATGGAATCATTTTCTTTTTTGCCGATCTTAATGGTATAACCTTCCAGTTTGTTGTAAAAAACGCCTTCTTTAATATCAAAAGCAGGTTTGGCAACCCGTATATCATACAGCAGCGTACGCATTTTTAACTCTGCTACCGGAATCATATAATTGGTAAATAAGAACGCCACAACTGCCAGCAGCCCTGAAATGACAAACAGCGGCCGCATAAAACGTATAAGCGGAATACCTGCACTTTTAATGGCCACCAGTTCAAAAGTTTCACCCAGGTTACCAAAGGTCATGATGCTGGAAAGTAAAATACCCAGCGGTAATGCCAGCGGTACAATCGTGGCACTAACATAGCTGATAAATTTTAAAAGTGTAATCGTATCCACACCCTTTCCCACAAAATCATCAATATACAGCCAGAAGAACTGAACAACCAGGATAAAAACCGCTATAAGGAACGTTACTAAAAACGGCCCGGTAAAAGCTTTTACAATAAGTTTGTCAAGTTTTTTAATCACCATCAAACAATTTCATGCAGGAGCAGGCAAAAATAAGTCTTTCAGCCTTTGAGTTGCAACTGGTATCAGATGCCGGTATTATTTTAACAAAGAACAACATTATTCAGAAAGTATATGAACTCTTTGGAAAAGTGAGTGATGCATATCAAAAGCAATTGCTGAATGCCCGGTTACCCAAAGAAGCAATGGCGTTATCACCCAAAATATCAAAAGGTGAAAATTATAAAGGCCTGCCTTATGTAATGCTGGATTATCCCCGTTGTTTTGGTAAAGAAGATGTATTTGCAGTGAGAAGTTTTTTCTGGTGGGGAAATTATTTCAGCTCGGTACTGCAGCTTAAAGGAATGTATAAAGCGGCGTATGAATTAAAAATCATGAATGCCATCAGCAACGGGCAACTAAACGGATATTATATTAACAACAGCAATGAAGAATGGAACCACGATATACATACTGCTGATGCAGAACTGGTAACTGCTCCTTCCATTTTATCACCATCACATCAGGTAATAAAAATCACATCTGTACATGAACTGGCAAAATGGGATACTGCTTTTGATTTTTTTCAGAATCAGTTGCAGTTGTATCTGCAAATATTAAATGATTAATTGCCCAGGCGGTGAAACAAATCTTTTACCTGGTATTCCCACAACTGGCTTTGATCTTTGATTTCTTTTTTCTCAGCAAAATCTTTAATTACAAGAATTGTTTGATTGGAGATTTCGGTTTTTTCAATTCTGAATTCAAAGTATTCATCCTTTGCAGAATGCAACCAGCGGTAACGTACAAATTTGTTTTCTTCCTTTTCAACCAGTTCGGCCCTTTCTTCTGCACCATTCCAGCTAAAAATATAGATGCCATCCCGTTCATCCACCTTATCAGCAAACCATTCCTGTATAGCTGAAGGGTTTAATAAAAACTCATAAAGAATCACAGGTGAGCATTTAACCGGGAATTCCAGTGTATATAAAACTTTTTTACTCATTTTAAATGATAATCCACGCAATTGAGGTTGATATGCAATAATAAATAAATATTGCAGGAATCAAAATTTTAGTTTTACTTTTTTTGTTGATGATTTTGTGTATGATCTTTAAACAAAATAAGGACTAACAGGTTGTCTTACAGTTAATTCTGCAAAGTTTTTTTGGCAAAACCTTGGAGAAAGTTTACATTAGTTGTGCGATTTGCGAAAGAGGAGGGTACTATATCCAATAATCTGTCGTTAAACCAAATGAAAGTAACTTAAAAAATGATCAGCACTCAACCTTAAAACCATTAGGCTTATGAGCATGCGCCAACTCAAAATCACAAAATCCATTACTAACCGTGAATCCCAAAGCCTTGAAAAGTATTTGCAGGAAATCGGAAAGGTGGAATTAATTACCCCTGAAGAAGAGGTAAAACTGGCTGAACGCATTAAACAGGGCGATCAGCGGGCTCTCGACAGGCTTACCAAAGCCAACCTGCGTTTTGTAGTATCTGTTGCCAAACAGTATCAAAACCAGGGACTGTCACTTCCCGACTTAATTAATGAAGGCAATCTCGGTTTAATTAAAGCTGCCCAGCGCTTTGATGAAACCCGTGGATTCAAATTCATTTCTTATGCTGTGTGGTGGATACGCCAGAGTATTTTACAGGCCCTGGCTGAGCAATCAAGAATTGTTCGCCTTCCTTTAAATAAAGTAGGCTTAACCAACCGCATCAACAAAGCTTTTTCTCAGTTGGAGCAGGAGTATGAGCGTGAACCATCAGCCGAAGAACTGGCCGAAGTGCTGGAACTGGAAATTGATGAAGTTTCATCTACCCTCAGCATGAGCAACAGGCATGTAAGTATGGATTCACCTATGGGTGAAGGCGAAGATAATACGCTGATGGATGTAATGCATAACCCCAATGCTGAGAATACGGATGAAGAACTGGATCACAAACAATCCCTGCAAACAGAAATTGACCGTTCATTAAAAACATTAACGGAGCGTCAGCAGGAAGTAATCCGTTATTTCTTTGGCATTGGAGTGGATCACCCGCTGAGCCTGGAGGATATTGGTGAACGTTTTAATCTTACAAGGGAACGGGTGCGGCAAATCAAAGACAAAGCCATCAGCAAACTCAAGACAAATACACGTTGTAAACTTTTAAAAGGATATCTTGGATAAATCCTTTCATATTTGTTTTGTTTGAGCCGAAAATGTATTTTCATTTCCGGTTTTTTGTTTGCAATATCTTTGCCCCGATTATGAACAGATTGCTCCCATACATCATCATTCTGCTGGTATCGGCTTGTTTGTTTTTTCATTCGCTTGGCAAAGTGCATTTGTTTGATTGGGATGAAATCAATTTTGCAGAGAGTGCCCGTGAAATGATTGAAACCGGCAATTACATGCAGGTGCAAATTAACTACGAACCTTTTTGGGAAAAACCACCTTTGTTTTTCTGGATGCAGGTAGCCGCCATGAAACTGTTTGGCGTTAATGAATTTGCGGCAAGGCTTCCCAATGCAGTTTGCGGAATTGTAACATTGCTTGTGTTATTTGCAACCGGCCGCCGTTTGCATAATGAAAAATTTGCCTGGTTATGGGTTTTGATTTACGCAGGAACTTTTTTGCCGCACCTGTATTTTAAAAGCGGCATTATTGATCCCTGGTTTAACCTGTTTATTTTTCTTGGTATCTGCTTTCTCGGCCGTTTCCTCAGTAATAGGGAAGAACGGAAAGAAGTAATGAAACCACTTCTTTTATCAGCTTTGTTTATTGGTTTGGGTATTTTAACCAAAGGCCCGGTTGCCATGCTTGTATTATTGCTCAGTTATGGCTTGTACCTGTTATTCAGCAGGGGCAGGGGAATTGTAAAGCTCAAATATTACCTGTACTGGATGCTGGGTGTTTTACTTGTTACACTGTTGTGGTTCGGGCTTGAAATTGCACAGCACGGCTGGTGGTTTGTAAATGAATTTATAACCTATCAGATTCGTCTCGCAAAAACAAAAGATGCGGGGCATGGCGGATTTTTACTTTATCATTTTGTGGTAATACTGATAGGTTGTTTTCCTGCATCACTGCTCATATTCCGTTACAAAAATCAGATCAGCGAAAATACAGAGCAGCTTACCTTTCGAAAGTTAATGATTGCATCACTGGCTGTAATCCTGATTGTATTTACCATTGTAAAAACAAAAATTGTTCATTATTCATCGTTTGCATATCTGCCGGTTGGTTATTTGGCTGCATCAACCGTATATGGCTTGATTAACCGCACGGCACAGTTAAAAAGCTGGCAAAAGATTTTATTTCCTGTGCTGGCATTTATTTGGAGTGTTGTATTTATTGCATTGCCGCTGGCTGGAAATAATATTCAATGGCTGGCGCCGCTGCTGCAGAAAGACAAATTTGCTTTGGGAAATATTGAAGCAAAGGCTGATTGGAATTATGCGTTGATGGTGCCCGGTATTTTATTTTTTGCAGCAATGACCGCAGCAACAATATGGCTGCTGAAGAAAAAATACCAGCCTGCCTTCTTCACAAGTTTTATTGCCTGTGCTTTTGCCATGCAGGTATTGCTTACACTTTTTACACCCCGTATTGAACAGTATTCTCAACATGCAGCTATTGAATTTTTTAAAACATTACAGGGCAAAGATGTGTATGTAAAAACATTGGGGTATAAAAGCTACGCCCAATATTTTTATGCACAGGTTAAGCCTGGTAACCGTAAAGAATCAAAAGATGAAAACTGGTTACTTACCGGGCCTGTAGATAAGCCCACTTATTTTGTAAGCAAGAATACATTCAGAGATGAGTTGATGAAGAATCATGGCGAACGGTTGAATATACTTTATCAGAAGAATGGGTTTGTTTTTTATCAGCGGAAATAATAAGGCGGGATTATATTTCACCCCGCCTTTCAGATGAAACTACTTTGTTATTTATCCCTGTTGAAATACGAATGCTGATATTCTTTTCGGCTTATAATCTTCAATAAATCTTTTTCAATACTCTCCACCGGATATTCAGCAAAACGGCTGAGCTCTGTATTGTTTTCATACACAATTAAAGCGGGCACCCGCAAAATATTTAAACCTCGTTCTTCGTGATTGGGGCTTTGCTTGTACAAACTGCAGTGATTGCTCACCATTACCATTTTCACCTGCTCCGGCTGCACACCGCAGTAATCAGGTACTTTTAAAATGCGTGGTACTTCACGCTTGCTGTCGCCGCAACAGGCGCCCATAAAGAGTAAGAACTGTTTGCGCTGCATCTGTTCTTTTAATGGAGTAATCAATGAAGTATCTACTTTGTAATCAAAATAATTGTTGTTAAACCAGGCAGCAAAAGGCTCCCTGTTTAAGGCTTCACGGGTACAGCAGCCAATGAGCATGTTGTTTCCGTTATGATCTTTCGTAACCTGGTTAAGCGATAATTGTGCCGTGGATGCGGTTGTAAATAACAAACAAACCGCAAGTATGAATATGGTTTTCATTTAATAAATTTAGGAATGCATAAATCAGTGAAGCTGAAAAACAGCATCACCTTTAATCGTTTCAGTGATCTGCAAAGCCTTGAGTATGCACTTAAATTTCAACATACTTTATGAAGCTTTGCAAACCAGTAAAAAATCTCTCAATGTATTGAATATACACATGCATGTACACACCCATAAGCATGTAAACATGTACGCACACCATTGAAAAATAATGCGGTATTAAATACGTGGAGGCTGAAAAATTCCTCTGGCAAAACCGGCAGGTAATTTTTCTGCAGGCAAAACAGCAGCAGTTGTTACACAAGCTGCCGGCAATCGGGGAACTGAGGTGTGCTGATGATCAAAAAACTCTTCTGTATAATTTTTTAAATGATGCTGATGAAGCGGTTGAGGATTTTTGCTTTCCTGAGATGTTGCAGAAAGCTTGCTGTCGCAACCGCAATCGGTTTTAGATTCAATGGCAGCAGCAATACGGCATTCCATATAATCCAGCATTTTTCCATACCGGAACAGGAAAAAGCTGAGAAGAAAAAATATGGAAATGAGTTTTTTCATTTACTGTTACTAAAGTAGAAAAAGAAAAACGGGAAACAAAACACTTAATATAATTTGCTTTTCATCAACCCCCATTTGCAAAGGCGGTAAACAACCGAAACCTTTAAACAGCCCAGCCCGTATTTCATACTGCGGCGGAAGTTAATGCTGCTTGCTTCTTCAAAATATTTGGTGGGGCAGGTTACTTCGCCAATCTGGAATCCTTTGTAAAAAATTTGCGATACCATTTCGTTATCGAAAATAAAATCATCATCGCAGGCTTCGAGTTTTACCGATTGCAGCACTTCTTTGCTGAAGGCCCGGTAACCGGTATGGTACTCACTCAGTTTTTGACCGAGCAAAAGATTTTGAGTAAACGTTAAAAAACGGTTGGCAATATATTTATACACGGGCATGCCGCCTTTTAAGGCGCCGTTTCCTAAAATACGGCTTCCGAATACAATGGGATATACATTGTTGCCGATAATGCCCGTCATGGCATGAATAAGCTGTGGTGTGTACTGGTAATCGGGGTGGAGCATAATCACAATATCGGCGCCCAGTTCCAGCGCTTTTGCATAACAGCTTTTTTGGTTGCCTCCATAACCTTTGTTTTGCTCGTGGCGAATTACATGTTTAATGCCGAGTTCCTTTGCTTTGGTTACTGTTTCATCTTTACTGGCATCATCTACCAATACCACTTCATCTACCACATCAAAGGGAATTTCGTTATAAGTTATTTCCAGTGTTTTGGCGGCATTGTAAGCAGGGAGCACTACCACCACTTTTTTATTATTGAACATGCAGGCAAAGATAAAGGGAAGCAGCAAGTTTGAACTGAAGACGGCAGATTTTGATGAATTGGAAAATCCAATCAGCCGTTGCATAACTTCCAAATGTACCGGTGAAGAAGAGGATTGGGTTTTAGCCCTGCTGAATAACGTTATTGCAGTACAAGTACACCGTCGCATGAAGCTATGGTGTATAAGTGTGCGAATCATTCACTGGATGATTGGAAGGCAACAGGTAGTGCCGCCGGTATTGCAGCCGGTTAACAACCAACACCATCTTTGCTTACTTTTGCAACCCCAAACAATGAGTTTATGTTTCAGAATTTAAGTGAACGTTTAGAGAGTGCGTTTAAGAATATTAAAGGCGAAGGCCGTATTACGGAGCTCAATATTGCTGCCACTGTAAAAGACATCCGCCGTGCCCTGGTGGATGCGGATGTGAATTTTAAAATAGCCAAAGAATTTACTGATACGGTAAAGGATAAAGCCCTTGGCAGCAAAGTTCTGCTGGCAGTAAACCCTGGTCAGCAGATGGTGAAGATTGTGCAGGATGAATTAACTGCACTCATGGGCGGCAGTGAAGCAGAACTGGATATAAAAGGTGCACCTGCGGTAATCCTCATCGCAGGGTTGCAGGGTAGTGGTAAAACAACCTTTAGCGGAAAGCTGGCCAATTATCTCAAAACAAAAAAAGGCAAAAGCCCCTTGCTGGTGGCAGCAGATATTTATCGCCCTGCAGCCATTGACCAGTTAACTGTACTCGGCGGGCAGATTGGTGTGGATGTGTACAGCGAGCGTGAAAATAAAGATGCCGTTGCTATTGCACAAAATGCCATTAAAGAAGCCAGGGCTAAAAATAAAAACGTTGTCATTATAGATACAGCCGGCCGTTTAGCCATTGATGAAGTGCTGATGACTGAAGTGGCCAATATTAAAAAGGCTGTTACACCCAATGAAATTTTATTTGTGGTGGATAGTATGACGGGCCAGGATGCAGTGAACACGGCTAAGTCTTTTAACGACCGTTTGAATTTTACAGGCGTGGTGCTTACCAAATTAGATGGCGATACAAGAGGTGGTGCGGCTCTTTCCATTAAGTACACGGTAAACAAACCCATTAAGTTTGTGAGCAGCGGGGAGAAAATGGAAACACTGGATGTGTTTTACCCTGAGCGTATGGCCCAGCGTATTTTGGGAATGGGCGATATTACTTCATTGGTTGAAAAAGCCCAGGAGCAGTATGATGAAGCTGAGGCACGCAAGCTGGAAAAGAAGCTTCGTAAGAATCAATTTGATTTTGAAGATTTCAAAACCCAGTTGGAGCAGATCAAAAAAATGGGGAACCTTAAAGATTTGATGGGCATGATACCCGGTATGGGCAAAGCCATTAAAGATGTGGATATTAAAGATGATTCCTTTAAAGGTGTTGAAGCTATTATTAACAGTATGACCCCTTTTGAACGTAAAAATCCTGATGTAATTAACCAGAGCCGCCGCCTGCGTATTGCAAAGGGCGCCGGAAAGGATATTTCAGAGATTAATGCCTTCATTAAACAGTTTGAACAAATGAAGCAAATGATGAGTGCCATGAACAAAATGCCCATGGGCCGTATGATGCCGGGCATGGGCCGCCGTTAATTTTTATAAAAGGGGTTGGATATATCAACTTCGCATCTTAAATTTGCCGCCTTAGTTAACCTTTATTTATTCACGCATTTAAATTTTAATTTACGATGCCAGTTAAAATCCGTCTGCAAAGACACGGGTCAAAAAAGAGACCTTTCTATTTCATCGTAGTGGCCGACGCAAGAGCCCCCAGAGATGGAAAATTCATTCAGAAAATTGGTACTTACAATCCTGTAACAGAACCTGCGGTTATTCAAATTGACCGTCAGAAAGCATTGGAGTGGCTCCATAAAGGTGCACAGCCCACTGATACTGTTCGCAAGATCCTTTCAACCAAAGGTGTATTGTACCTCAAGCATTTGTTACGTGGTGTAAGCCTTGGTTTGTTTGACCAGGCAGCCGCCATGGAAAAATTCCAGGCATGGCACAGCGAGCATGAAGCCGCTGAAACAAAGAAAAGAGAAGAAGCCCGCAAGGCCCGTTTCTCTAATCGTTTTGCCGGCCGTCGTCCTGCGCCCCGTCGCCAGGAAGGTGGTGAAAAACCTGCCGCTGAATAATTGAATGATGAAATGAAACGAATAAAAGTCCCTTCTGTTTACCAGGAGGGATTTTTTGTTTGAAGTTCCAGCCCCTCTAACTCCCCCAGGGGGAGAATTGCATAGCACAGCCCACACTTTTTATACTCTCTGAATAAATGACAGTTCCATATATTAAAGTCTTTACGTAAATGGTTTGATTGCGGGCTTTGATATTTCATGGCATCTTCGTTGCCCGTCCGAATGGCAAGGCCGGGCGGATGTCACTCATGCAGACGCTTTGGTCTGCATCCCGACCGTAGTGTCGGGACTTGTACGTCCGGTTCATTGGGCAGCATTAATTCAACCACACCAAAAAATATCAAACGCTCAAAGAGGCGTGGGCTGTGCAAAGCAGTTCCCCCTTCAGGGGGCGGAGGGGGTTTCTTATCTTTGCCCCATGGATCAATACTTCAGCATCGGAGCCATCGTTGGCACATTTGGTTTAAACGGAGAAGTGGTGCTTAAACACAACCTCGGTAAAAAAACTTCACTTAAAGGACTGGAGGTATTGTTTATTGAAGAAGCCAAAGACAAGTTCATTCCCTATTTCATCATTTCATCCAAAATTAAAAATGAAGCAGAAGTGTATTTGGGTATTGAAGGGTTTGCCACAAAAGAATCAGCTAAACGTATTACTTCCAAAAAAGTGTGGCTCAAGGAATCTGATTTTAATAAATATGCTGCAAAGGCAGCGCCCATTTCCTTAATCGGCTTTACCCTATTTAACGGAAAAGAAGAATTGGGAGTGATTGATGAGGTAATTGAACAGCCGCTGCAAATACTTTGCAAACTTCAAATACAAGGAAAAGAAGTATTGATTCCTTTGCATGAAGAAACGATCCGTAACATCCATCAAAAAAAGAAACAGGTAATTGTGGAATTGCCGGATGGTTTGCTGGAAGTGTATTTGGGGTAATCAGTGCTGTTGCAGAGAAGGTCTGTATACTTTTAAATTCGACAAGAATCACTAAATTTGTTTAGAGCGTTTAACAATATGACAAGACAAATTATTATTGAACGAACATTAAAAGCGATTAATCAGCTTCCCGAAGACAAGGCAGAAGAAATTTCAGACTTTGCGGATTTTCTTTTTAAACGTTATGAAGAACAGGAATTAATAAATGGGATTCAAAAATTGACTTCTGAAAGTCAGGCGTTTGACTTCTTAAATACTGAAGACGACATTTATTCAATTGCCGACCTAAAAGAAGTTTACAATGCCTAAAGGAGACATTGTACTGATAACTTTTCCATTTACTGACCTGACTGGCAGCAAATTAAGACCGGCAGTTATTCTTGCTGACACAACACTTGACTCTACCGTTTGCTTTATAACGACACAGTTACAATGGCAAGAGGCTACTGATGTGCAACTTATACCAACTTTATCTAACGGGCTAAAAAAGCAATCTTTAATCAGAACAAGTAAAATTGCAACATTGGACAAAACATTGGCTAAAGGTCTTTTGGGCAGGTTGACATCAGATGAACTTTCTGACTTAAATGACAAACTAAAAACATTCCTTCGTTTAAAGTGACAATTGCCACATGCCTGCAACAGAGCGCCATTACAAAGTTGTCCCCGTCGGTTTATTTTTCTGTTTGCTACCAACCAAAACTAAATACACAATGCCTGCCATTAACCCAATAACTCCTCCAAGATAACTGAAGTTATGAATGGCGGCAACATTTAAAAAAGCTTCTTTGTTGATGAGTTCGTCCGTTACACCCCATGGAATTTCAAATTGAATCCAATGCAGTTTGCTCAATAAGAATCCTGTTATTCCGGAAGAGATGGTAATTAGTAATACCAGCATCAATACGTTTCGCAACACAACTTTCATTTGCTGATGGGTTTTTAAAAGAAGAGCCATGGCACCGAGAATCAATCCAATAAAAATGCCCATCCACCAACTGGCTAAAAAACCAATAATACCCACCGCCATTCTTGTACTGCCCAACTGATGCGGATAAATGCGGAACTGTTTAAATTTAAAAGCTGAAAAATAGTCACTGCTGATGGTGTATGTTATTTGATTATGAAGGATACCATACAACCCTGCTGTTAATGCACTTATTAAAACAAAGGCAGAAAGAACGCCAAATTTGCTCATAACATTTCACCTTTACTTCAACTTTTTCTTTAGCGCTTTCGCATACTTCTCATACCTGCTTCCGGGTTTTACAGCATCGGCATACTGCAATGCTTTTTCTGTTTGCTGCAAATGATACGCACTTAATGCTGCAAAAAAATTAGCATCTTCCTTATAAACTGATTCGCCTTTGGTAATTGTTTCAAACAATGGTAAAGCGTCAGCATATTGTTGTGTTTTCACCAGTGCAATACCCAAATGATAATTGATGGTTGCATCATCCGGTGCATTCTTTTGCAGTTGCATGAAGGCAGTAACAGCATCAGCATATTTTTGATCATTAAATAACTGTGCAGCTTTTGAAAGTTCATCTTCATTACCTCTTGTTACAGCGCCGCTCATAGCATCTACCGGGTATCCATCCACACTCACACCGGGAATGCTCAGAAATAAAATTAAAGCAACAGAAGCAGCAGCGGCCAGTGCATACACCCATCGTTTGATGGGAATAACTTTTGCCTTCTGTTCTTCTTGCTTAAAATATTGCTGTGTGAGCGGGGTAAGTATTTGTTGTAATTGGGGTAATGTTTGTTCCGCCTGCTGATGTTTCTCAACGGTATGCTGTGTAAACCTGTAAGAGCTGAGCATCTGCTGCAACTGCTCATCTGTTTGCAGTTGCTGCTCAAATGCAGAACGCTCCTCTGCACTCATCGAGCCACTTACATAGTTTTCAATATCGTTGTATGTATAGGTCATAACATCAGTTCTTTAAATTGCGGTTTATTGCGCACCTGTTCGGCCAGCTCACCCATGCAGTTACTTTTTCGTTTGCGGTAGTAGGCATACGTCATACCCAGCTCTTCTGCAATTTCCTCCTGCGGTTTTTTCAGGAGGCTTTTCAGAATCACTTCTTTACAATTACCCATATCATTCAGTACCAGCATCACTAATTGTTCTTTCTCCACTTGCGCTGTATGCTCTTCCGCTGCGGCATTGGCATCACCCGGAATATGAGTAAATGCATCATCATCATCGTTTGTTACCACTTTTAAAGAAGTTTTTTTGATTTTGTTTAAAAACTTTCGTTTGCACAGCAATAATAAAAAAGCTTCAAACGGGCAGGTAAGTACAAACTGTTTATCAGCGGCAAGTTTGTAAATATCAATCAGCGCTTCCTGAAATACATCACCTGCATCCTCCTCACTACAGCCACGGGAAAGCAGGTAGGCTTTCATGTGTGGCGCAAAGCGCTCGTAAATTTCGCTGATGAGGCGCTGGTTATGCGTTAACAGGGCATCAATGTATTTTTGATCTTCGTGCAAAATGAATGATTGTCTATGGCAATAAAAATAAGATTTTTATATTTAGGGTAACAGTTTAACTTACCTGCTGATATACCGCTAAAGCACATGAAGATTTTTTTATTATATATTTTATTTTGCACCTGCTGTTTGTACGTTTTTGCACAAACAGATACCGCTGTCGTCATTACACAGAAAGAAAACAAAGTTTCTTTTAAGGCTCAACTCTCCCCGTTAACACAAATACCCGGCGCTCCCAAACCTTTCTATACCTATCTCTGGGATTTTGGTGATGGCCATTTCAGCACGCAGGAAAACCCGGAACATATTTATGATAAGGCAGGCGATTTTGAAGCCATGCTCTACGCCGTTAATAATTATGATGATGGAAAAAAGCCGGGCCGCAAAAGGGCAAAAGTTAGAATAAAAGGTGTGAACAAATCCTATCTTGTTTCCAACTCACAGGCGGAACAAAACTTTTTTAAAGCCAATGGTGTGTTTGAATTAAAGTACAATTGCATGGCAAAACCGGGTGATACAATGGTACTGATGGCAGGCTGGAAAACCGATATGGCTGTAAACGGCAAAGTTTATTTATTCATTAATGAAAAACAATTCGGGCAAAACAGTTTTGATACCGCCGGTTTCAGTTGGTACCATGATGCGGTACTGAATACAGATAAAAATGCGGTTGCTGCTGTTCGCCCGTTCAGCAACCTGCTGCTCACCAGCAGCGGAAGTCCGCCCTCAAACATAAAAGACGAAAAGAAATTTACAGGTGCTGAAAGCAAAACTTTTTTAGCAAACACGCTCAGGCTTTATAACAATGTGTTTGCAGTAGATGTAAAAAACAATCCTGCTGATGCACAGTTTATGTTTGCCAATTTATTTGTAACACCGGGCATGATAAAAGATACCAATGCTACCATTACCATTACAGGTTTGTTTGTGCCGGACAGCGGTAATGTATATATGCACCAGCTAAATATTCCCATTGTTACCAGTCATGATCCCAACAAAATGAATTTAAAACAGGGCCGGTTAAATTACAGGCTGCTTAAAAAAAGTAAATCGCTGGATTATAAAATACGTTTTCAAAATGATGGAGAAGGCCCGGCACGTAAAATAAAGCTGGGCATAACACTCCCTTCTGCAATGGATCCGCAAACGATTCAAATCAAAGACATGTCGCCTTATTGTTTGCCCTGCGACAGTGTTGCTTCACGTACCGGCTGCTGGGAGCTGCTTGCAAATAAAGACAGCGCTGCATTTATTTTTAATGGCATATACCTGCCGGGTACCAATCAAAAAGGTGTGGATGATAAAGACAGCACCAAAGGTTTTGTGGAGTTTGATGTAAAAACAAAAAAGAAATTAGATAACCTTCCGTTTAAAGGTCGTACGGCAATTTATTTTGATAAAAATGAACCGGTGATCACCAATTTTGCTACAGGCCGTTTTAAACCGGCTCTTTCCCCCATTGTAATGGCGGGTTATGAACTGCAGTTGGGCAGTGGTTTGAGTGATGGATTAAATGCAGGTGTAGGTATTGCAAAACTGGCGCCATACAAACCTTATTTGCAATTTGAATTTTTTGGGAAAGCTTTTCGCAGCACTTCATCTTCCGGCGCTATTGCGGTGCCTGGCTCTGTTACTATTGATGGGCGCATTTATGATTATAAAAGTTATACACAATCTGTAAGAACAACGGTTACAAGAGCCGGGCTTGTGCCATTGCATCTCCGTTATAATTTCAATGATTTGCTTTCTGCAGGTATTGGCGTAAGAGTGGATGCAGATATTGCAGGCAGGAGAGATACTTCACGCAATTATATTTTGAATAATTTCAACGGCGTACCCAACACACCTTATATAAGAACAAGAAGCAGCAGCGTTTCTTTTCTTGATAATGCAGCGTTTTTACCTTTTGCTGATGTGCAGTTTGGAAGAGTTCGTCTTGGTCCGCAAATCGGAACCCGTTTTTACTATGGCGGAAATAACCGTACTTATCTCTATTTTTATGTATCCTGGCGACTGTAAAACAATCATATAAATTTTTATTCAACTCCGCATTGCTTCTGTGCTGTGTGCTGCTGTTTTTTTCCGGTGATGAACAACCAGATCAAAAAAATTCCTGGCGCAGCAAATACATGCAAACAGATTCTCTCAGCGCTTACTTAGAGAAATTATTTGATTTAACAGATGATGATGCGTACTACTTTTCCAACAAAGCCGATTCTGTTTTAAAAACATTGTGGCGTAAACCCAAATCACCAAACGAACAGGAAGCTTATTTGGATTTTGTTTTAAACATCGCTTATCATTTGCTGCAGCAGGGGCAAATTGCCGCCAGCACCCGGTGGTACGAAACCGGTTTGAATTATCAGCAGCAAAACGCAGTGAATTATGAAACGGAAGAATTTATTATTAAACCGCTTGGGAATAATTATGTGCGGATGGGTGATTATGATAAAGCAGTGGCGCTGCAGCAATCTGCTATTGAGCAGGCATTTAAAACTGAGAAAAAAGAATTGCTTGCATCTTTATACAGTAACCTGGCTATTTCTTTTTTTTGGCTGAAAGATTATAAAGCTGTGCAGCTTTACTGTAACACCGGCTTGCAATACGTTTCACCGGCAAAAGCAACAACAGGTTTTTTGTACAATGTAAAGGCAGATGCTTTTTTTGAAGAAGGGAGAAAAGACAGTGCCATTTATTTTAATCAGAAAGCGCTGGAATTTTTCAGATCACCGGATGCGTTTGAAGCCGATGCTGCATGGATGGTTTCTGCATTGGAGCTTTCATCAAAATTGCTGGCAGAAAAACAACAATTTGCAGAAGCTGTAATCAAATTGCAGAACGCAGAAAAAATCATCAACGAATCTTACCCTGATACAAGACAAAGAGATAAAGCCAAACTCAAAATAGAAAAGGGAAATTTATTTTTAAAACTGCGGCAATATGACAGCAGTTTATCCAATTTTCAACAAGGTCTTGCGTATTTCAGTATTGATACAAATGGTTTTTATCCTGATCATACAGTAGCTGCTTTATATGCAGGTATTGCAAGAACCTGGAACGAAAAAAATACAGACAGCAGTTTGTTCTACTATCAACGGGCAGTGGCCAATGATTATTACAGCAGCCAGTTAATTACAGGCTCTGCCAACAGCTTGCAAACACTCATGACGGATACATTGATAAGCCATGAGGCGATTAGTTTATTTTACAGGCAGTATAAAAAAACCGGTAATACATCTTTACCTGGGCGAATGCTTTGGTTAATGGAGCTGAGTAAGGGCAGGCAACTGCTCAATGAAGTGAACCGCACCAAACAATGGCAGCATGACAGTGCCATGCAGCAGCAACAATATCTGTTTGCACAATTGCGAAATGATTATTTGCTGCTGGCTGAAACAAGGGATAGCGTACAGCAAAGCAACATCAGCAAACGCATAAGGGAACAGGAACTGCAACTGGGGTTACAAGAAAACCGGTTTGCCCAATTGCTGCAGCAACCTTCTTTTGAAGTATTCCTGAAACAAATGCAATCAACAAGTTCATCTGCCACCTTGCTGAGTTATTACACCGGTGCAGACAGTTTGTATGTTGTAATAATGAATAAAGAAGTGTTGAACGTAAAAGCCATTGCCCTGCGTGAAGAGCAGGCAGTTGAAAAATTCATCAATAACTATTTTGCTTCCGCTGCTGCTTTTAATAATAACCCGGCTGCGTATTTTACAGCAGCCAATCATTTGTTTAAAACCATTCTTCCTTTTCAAATGCAATTGGCACCGTTAATTGTTTCTGCAGATGGGGTATTGAACCGCCTGCCTTTTGAAGCATTGTGCGTGAACGGTGAGCAACAGTTTTTAGGTGAAACACAGCCGGTAAGTTATGTGTATTCATTACTGCAATATGTAAACAATCAAACCTCATCAGGCGCTGTATTGCCGCTTACAGTTTATACATTTTCAAAAGAGCATACCGGTTTTGCAGCGTTGCCCAGTTCAAAAACGGAAGCTCTGGTTTTAAAGAAACAATTTGATGCATCAGTAACAGAGGCATCTGAAGTTGGTGAGAATGATTTTGTAAATCGTATGCAGGATTATTCTGTGCTTCATATTGCAGCACATGCTGTTGCTTCTGAAAACAGCACGCCTTATCTTGTTTTAAAAAATAAATTTTATATCGGCCAGTTGCAATACACGGAGATCAATTGCCCTTTGGTAGTACTCACCGCATGCGAAACAGCAGCGGGCAGTTTGCAAACAGGTGAAGGTGTGGTAAGTATTGGCCGTGCTTTTATTGCGAAAGGTGTGAAAGGTGTGGTGGCCAGCCGCTGGAAGGTGGATGATGCAGTTGCGCCGGTATTCATCAAAAGTTTTTACAGTTCTTTAAAGCAAACCGAATCGCCAGCCGCTGCATTGTTTGAAGCAAGAAAAAATTATTTGAAAAACGCATCCAATCTTTCTCAAAAAAACCCGGTACAGTGGGCAGGCTTTCTGTATGCCGGCGCAGAGCAGCAAATAAAGCTGAAAGAGCGAAGCACTTTTAACTGGTATTGGTTAATGCTCCTGTTTATACCAATTGCTTTTATAATACACAGGCAAAGAAAATAGCATAATTACTTTGAAGGCTTCAAAGCAGCAATGCCTTTTGGACATTTAAAACAGACTTTATTCTAAATGACAATGAAATTGTCATTTTCTCTGCGATCTCCTGCCCTCTGCCCGCCCGGATGAATCGTTCGGACGGGCGTGATATTTTTTTGCACGCAGAGAAACCAGAGTTCGCTGAGAATGAAATGCTACGCATTTGTATAAATTAAATGTCTAACTAGTATAGCATCCCCTCCCCAAAACATAAGCTACAGTCTCATTTTTCAGCGGGTTTAAAAAATCTCAAAAAAAATCTTTCAAACCGGGTAACAATACTTCCGGTGTGCTGATATACCTGTAAACAACCGCAAAAAACAAGAAACAAAGCGGTTTTCAACAAACAAAAACTCTAAAACTTAAAATTATGAAACAGTTATTTTTCTCAGCAATCGTTATGGCAGGTATTCTCACACTTGCATCCTGCAAAAAAAACAGGGAAGACAATTCCATCAAAAACAGCGATGTAAAAATTGGTTATGAACAGGCAAAGAAATTCTTTGAGTCCAATGCCCCGCAGTATGAAAGCTTTTCTTTTGATGCTTCAGCAGGCGGAACGATTACCACTTCAAAAGGAACAAAAATCAACTTCCCTGCCAATGCTTTCAAAAATGCAGCAGGGCAAACAATAAACGGTAATGTTACTGTTGATGTAAAAGACATTCTTTCTGCAAGTGATATGCTGCTGGGTAACCGCCCAACAGAAGCAAACGGCCAGCCATTGATTTCATTTGGTGAAATGACAGTGAAAGCTTCACAAAACGGCCAGCCTTTGCAATTGCGTAATGATTCTGCACGTGTGCAGGTGCCGCTGGCACCCAATCCCAATGCTGCCGGCGGTCAGTTCTTACGTGAAGTACCCATGTGGAGGGGCGACAGTGCAGTAAGCTACACTTTGCAGGGTTATGATAATGAAAACACTTCTGTTACTTTAACACAAACAGGTTACATACCACGTGGTGTTAACTGGAACCAGAATGGAAATTTCGCTACCAATAACCTCAACGGGACTTCAACATTTAAACTTGACAGTCTTGGCCAGTGGCGTAATTGTGATGCACTCATGAGCGATCCACGCCCCAAAACAACAGTATTGGGTTATTTCACCAACCAGTGGAATCCTGAAACCAGCACATCGTATATGGGCAGCGAACCAAGCATGTTGTTCTTTAAAGTAAAACAACAAAACACATTGATAAAACTGTATAACAAAATCATCACTTCAGTTCCCGGCAAAGAAGGTTTGCTCAGCTACCAGAACAGTTTCCCCGTTGGTATTGAAGGTACATTTCTTGCCATCACATTTAAAGGCGGTAAAGTATATGCTGAGATGAAAGATGTTACAGTGGGCTCACCTGCAATCGGTAAAACTTATTATCCTGTATCGTTTGTACTGAGCGAAGTTTCTGAAGCACAATTACTTTCATTAATACAACAGCTAAATACCAAATAAGGCAGTTGTAAAACCATCAAAAAACGCCCCTGAAACTTCCGTACTTACAGGGCCCTTGCAAAAGGGCCTTTTTTATGTGAATTCACTCCTTATAAAATCCGCCAGCAGTTTCATTCTGTAATATAAATTGCTGATCATTGCCTGTGTATTGTTTTTTACGCCGGCTACTGAATTGCTGTTCATCTTTTTTAATGTTTTCAGCTCCACAATTTTTTCATCAATCTTATCCACTAATTTTTCAGCCGTCCAGCCAATGTATTTTTTATTCCTGTCTTCAAATACATGATAGGGCTCAATGGTGCCGGCTTTTAATTTTTTAAAGCTGAAGTTGTTTTTGATGGCTTCCTGCACCGCTTCATTACTGAGCAAATCAATAATGGTATCCTGCGATACTTCATTGAGAAAAGCATTTTTAAAAATGTTGAGGTTGTTCCGTAATTCCATAAGCACCTGTTTCTTGAGCACATCATTGGTTTTGCTTTGCTTATGCAGAAAAGAAATGAGGTTATCCAAAGGTGCAATGCCACTTTTAAGCCAGTCGAAATTCATTACTGCTGATTTAGAAAAGAAAGTTACTTAAAAAATGGGAGGAGGTGGAAGGTGTTGTGTAACAGCACAAAAAAAACTGCAACATTACTTGCAGTTTTAGAAGCGCTAATATCTTATGAAGTCATTGTTTTTCCAAAACGTAGTTGGCATCAACATTGCTTTTGTTAACAATTGGTATTCCTGAACTGTTATCAGTATTTGTGTTGCTGTACTTCATGGTAAGTGTTAAGGTTTTACCTGCTATTTTATATTTGCAGCCTGAAGGTGGAACAAGAGGGCCGCTGGCAGTTTGAAATACAAAAACAGGCGTAGCACTTGTAAAACTAATTGAATCACTTCCAACTAACTTATACGGAGTTGATTGATCGTAAGGACCAATAGGGGCAGCGGGAAATGGATTGGTTACTTCGTTTTGAAGCACATTGTCTGCATAAATTTTTATATTCACAACACCGCCATAATCATACCCAAGGCCCACTGCTTTAAAATCAGTTGATGTAATTTCATAAAAGCCTTTTGGGTTGGATGATGTGTAAGTGATTTTACTTTCTGTTCTTGTTTTTATTCCAAACAAATCCAGTTCTGATGAGCTAATGGTGCTTCCTGCTGTTGAAATAAGTTTCCATTTGCCAATGAGAGCAGCGGCAGGTGATGAGCCTGACCCGCCAACCGGTGGTTTTAATTTACGTTCGCAGGAAACGAATAACACCGCAGCAAAAAGTAAATAAGCTATTTTGAATTTCATAAGAAAATGTTTTTGCAATATTAATAAAATTACTGCTTGAAATGGCTGCCCTTCTACTCTTTTCCCTCCTTTAAACTCTTAGCTTAACTTTGTTCCTTGCCACAGCAACGCATCATAGCACATTTTGACCTGGATACGTTTTTTGTATCCGTAGAACGGTTGAATGACCCTTCACTTGTTGGCAAGCCTGTAATTGTGGGCGGCACCAAAGAACGTGGCGTGGTAAGTACCTGCAGTTATGAAACACGGGCTTTTGGCGTGCATAGTGGTATGCCCATGGCGCAGGCAATGAAACTTTGTCCGCATGCCATTGTAATGCAGGGAACAAGAGGTGATTACAGCCGCTACTCACGCTGGGTTACTGAAATCATTGCTGCCAAAGCGCCGTTGTTTGAAAAAGCAAGTATTGATGAATTTTATATTGATCTCACCGGCATGGATCGTTTCTTTGACCCTGTACAATGGACGGTTGATTTGCGCCAGGAGATTATTGATGCAACGCAACTTCCTATTTCTTTTGCCATCGCTTCCAACAAACTGGTGGCAAAAATTGCAACTGACCTTGCAAAACCCAACAACTATATTGTTGTGCCGTTTGGAAAAGAAAAAGAATTTCTTGCTCCTTTAAAGGTGAATAAAATTCCCGGAGTGGGGGAGCAGGCCTTTCATACATTGCTGGATCTGGGTATTGAAACCATTGGTGATTTGCAAAACTGCAATCCTGTAATGCTGGAGCAGCAACTGGGCAAGCATGGAAGAGATTTATGGAACCGTGGCCAGGGTATGAGCATCAGCGTTGTTAATTCCTATCATGAATCCAAATCTATTTCCAGTGAAAATACCTTTCATCAAAACATTTCTTCTATTGATGAACTGGAAGCAGAGATTGTAAGACTCACTGAAAAAATTGCTCATGAGCTGCGGCAGGAAAATAAAATGGCGGGCTGTGTGGCTGTAAAAATCCGTTATCCCGATTTTGAAACACAGCAACGGCAGGCAACCATCCCCTATACGTTTTATGATGATGAACTTATTCATAATGCCAAAACATTGTTTCATCAGTTATACAAAAAAGGGAAACCCGTTCGCCTGCTGGGTGTTCGTTTAAGTGAGCTCACAGATGAAGCGGCACAAACCAATCTCTTCCAGGATGTTTCTAAAAAGAATGAACTCTATAAAGCCATTGATGAAGTGAAAGACCGGTTTGGAAAAGAGTTGATCACCAAGGCCCGTATTGCGGGAAGGAGGGAAGAAAAAGAAGGACTGGATGATGCTTCCTGATTTTCAAACAGACCTATAAGGTTTGCAGAACTGCTGCCTCTGCCCGGCAAACCTTATAGGTCTGATGCATGCATACAGGAGTTTAAAAATGTTTGCCGCTTATAATACCCTACATAATTAGTAGGAAATTATTATCTTCGTTCAGCTTTTTTAACCTTAAAATTTTTCTTATGAGTTTACGTTTGGGCGATGTGGCTCCCAACTTCCAGGCCACCACTTCAGAAGGCGCTATTGATTTTTATGAATATCTCGGTACGGGCTGGGGTGTTTTGTTTTCGCATCCTGCTGATTATACGCCTGTTTGTACAACGGAGCTGGGTAAAACCGCTTTACTGAAAAGTGAATTTGATAAACGAAATGTAAAAGTACTGGCGCTGAGTGTTGATCCTGTTGATAAACACAAAGGATGGATCAGCGACATTAATGAAACACAGCATGTAACGGTTGACTTCCCCATTATTGCCGACCCTGATAAAACAATTGCCAATATGTATGGCATGATTCACCCCAATGCTTCAGAAACATTTACCGTTCGTTCTTTGTTTATCATCGGTCCTGATAAAAAAGTAAAGCTGATGATTACCTATCCTGCATCAACCGGTAGAAATTTTTATGAAGTATTACGTGTGATAGACTCATTGCAATTAACTGCCAATTACAGTGTGGCCACACCGGCTGACTGGAAAGAAGGCGAAGATGTAATTGTAGTGCCGGCTGTTTCAACAGAAGATGCAATCGCAAAATTTCCTAAAGGCGTGAAAGTTATAAAACCTTATCTTCGTTATACACCTCAACCGGATAAATAAACTTTTTTTACTATTGATTATGATTGCTGAGCCCCGCTCTTTGTAGCGGGGCTTTTTTGTATTGATAAGACCTGACAGGTTAAGCCCAGTAAACGGGAATTGATTTATCGGAGTCGTTAAATAGGAACACTAAACCTGTCAGTGTCGGACAAGTAGGTTGCAAATTATCTGGAATTCGCCTTTAATTGTTTGTATGAGTTTAAAGAAATTTTTTTACCGACACTGACAGGTTGTTTGCTAAATTTTGTAAAGAAAAATAGTACACATAAAGTTTTAAGGTCATCAACCTGTCAGGTCTCAGAATACTCAGACCTGACAGGTTAAGTCACGGTAACGGATTTATCAGAGTCATTAAATATGAACAGTAACCTGTCAGTGTCCGATAATTACTCAATACTTATTCTATTAATCATATCATCATCGCCGGACTGCATGAAATGATATTTCAGCAAAAGCTCTCTGCTGCCAAACAAATCAATAAAGAACTCTTTTGTTATTAAGCCTGGCTTATCTGAATTATAAACAGCAAACGAAGAATATCTCCACAACTGCCATTCCTTTGTAACGCCATGGTGCAACGGGTTTCGGTGAATGTACCATAAACACCAGGTCAAATAATTATTATCCGCAAGGTGCTTTCGCTTAAAAGGCGTCATAAACAAACCACCCCTTCTGCCGGATGTAAGATTTTTCCATTTTGAATATCCATTGCCGGCGTTTGCCATTTGCCTTGAAAAAAAAGTGGCTTCAATGGTTTCATGAACCTTTACGATCAGATGATAATGATTGGGCAACATGCAATACGAATGTATTTCGCTAACAGGCAGCAGGTATTTTTTCAGTAGCTCAATCCAGTGAACATAATCAGTGTCTCTTTCAAACAACAAATCATTGCCAACTGCCCTGTTATAAATATGAAAGAATTGCCCGGGAATAATTGGTTGTAAATTAACTGACATCAGCTTTCAATCGTTTCTGTAAATTTAAAAAAAATTTTACCGACGCTGACAGGTTGTTTGCTGAATTTTGTAAAGAAAAATAGTACACATAAAGTTTTAAGGTCATCAACCTGTCAGCGTCGGATACAGTCCCTTCAATCAAATAAGCAAACTTTTTTTATTTACGCCCGGGTCGTATTACAATTCCAATACCTGCAATAAAAACCGGGTCATCAAAACGGATGTTGAGATAATCCCTTCCAAGATAAGTAAGTGCCATTAAACCAAGCTCATTATCCGTATTAAAGAAATAGCAGAAATAATTATACCAGCCCAGCCGGTATTTACTGCTGTAAGGATAGAGGGAAACATTATCCAGGATGTAATTCATTTCTGTCCGGTAATAGATCATCCATTTTTTGGGCGATGGATTATTATAACTTTCAATGCCAGATTTATTTTTGAAAACACGCTTCCTGTCTTGCGGATGGCGTATCCACTGATAATTCAGCAGCAACCTGCTTCTGCCATAAAAGTTTTTTAACTCATCGCTTAACACTAATGGGCCGCCAATATTGATTTCTCTCTGAAAGCCGGCGCCTGCTGTATATAAATTGTCTTTTGCACTTCGCTTGGTTCTTTGAATAAGCAGGCGGAAATAATTGGCGCTGAAGTCGCCACTTCTGTAATTATTCCGTAACGGCGCTGTTGATAAAAAAAAGTTATCAGCCTGGCCATTTGAATAATGATGCACCTGTGCAGTGAGCCATGCAACAGCTTTTGCTGTATTACTGAAACGTTCAACCGGGTGCAGCAAATAATCCCAGCCCAAACCAAAGCGGTTATTGTTGGGCAGCAGCGGACTGGATGAATCTCTTGTCATTCTTGTGGTAATACCTGCATCAAACGTAAAACGGTTGCGCTGCCACCATTGGCGGTGATGTTCATTCCACCGGGCAATTACAAAGCGGTGCATAATGTTTCCTTCCAGCCAGAAACCTTTTTTTCCTTCGCCTTCTTTTAAAGGGATATTTCTTTTTGGTAAAGGAGCAACCTGCGGCAGGGGGCTGATAAACAAAACAGGATCATGCAGCTTTAAGAGATCATTATATAAATCAACACCAGTGGTTTTAATTTGAAAGCTATCTGCCCAAATATGTTTTTGTGCATTTGATAAAAAGTGCAGTAACAGTACAAAAGCAGCAGTTGTAAAAAACTTTTGCATGGTGTTTTATTTAAAGTGATATGATCACAGATGTTTCTTAACAAAATTCACCCCATTATGATAAAATACTAAATCCAGCAGCTCTTCCAGATCAATTTCGTTTTTGGCAAACGTGGTATCCTGCCAGAATAAGTTGTCATCACAAATGCTGCGGATAGTGTCTTTAAAATCTTCAAACTGTGTGGCATCTTTGCAAGAGTCAATGGCATTGATGAGTCCGTCAAAATCAGAGCCAATGCAAATCATTGTTTTTACTTTATTATATGGGATGCCATTCTTTTTGGCCACGATTAAAATATGAATGATGTGGTTCATAAAATAATGGGCATGTGCCATTTCTGAAATTGGTTCCTGGTTCAACGCATCATCGCCATTTAATGTGTTTTCAGCTTTTTCATTTACCGGCAATGCCCGGGGATTGTCAGTTCCAAAAAATGCTTTTGTTTCATGACGGCTGATAAATTCATTATCATAAGGATAAACATTCCATCTGTAAGCCACATGTTCAGTTGGGTAGCCCAGTATTCTTTGATCCAGTGAAATACCAATCAATCCATCGCTTTCCAGTATTTGCACAATGTCTTCATCATATAAATTAATACTGGTCATGTTAAATGCTGAGAAGGGTACATGACCGAGTTTTTTAAGATGATTGATTTCCCACACTTCACCTTTATCCGTTACTTCATCACGAAAATAATTGAGCCGCTCCTGCATACTGATGCCTGTGAGCCCGGCATGTGTGCAAATGATGGGTTGTGTATAATTTTTTTGTGAACGGATTGAATAAAATTTGGTTCTTGAAATGAGCCCGAGGTGTTTAATATCAATCAAAATATTTTTGGAGTGGATATGATCAATTACTTCAACGCCCCTGTCAGATATACTGTCTTTCTTCGGAAAAAAATATCCTTCATTTAAAAACTGCATACCGCTGGCATGGTTGGCAAAAGGCATGGATTGAAGATGGGTGATATTTACAGCAAAAATTTTATTGGCATCTGTAAAGCTGTTGAAGTTTTGATAGAACTCATCAAATGCATTGATACTGTCAGGGTTATTAAAAAAACAATGCAATCCTTCCACAATTAAAACACCATGAATGGTATTGGTAGCTGCTTCATTAAATTCACTTCCATGATTGATGATTTTAAATTGTGCATTAGCAGGCAAATCAGTTGCATCTGCAGGTGGCAATAAATTATCTTTTAGTGATTGCAATTCTGCAGTCATCCATTTAAAATAATGATCACCCTGCTGAATAACTTTGAGTTTGGTTGTATTGAGTAAATCTAATTTGCCGTCGCTCACCATTTTACGTTCCAGCAGGCCACGGCCGATATTGCTTTCCGGTGCATGTAATATTAATCCAATCAAATTAACACGGCCGCACATTTGGGAAAGATTGCTTTGTGAATTCAGCACTTCATTCACCAGCTTATTAATGCTGATTTTTATTTCGTTGCCGAAAATCTTTCCCACTTTGTACTTTACATCAAGGTAAACCCAGGGAGAAGGTTCTTCGCCTTTTTTTACAAATCTTGGTTTTAATGTGGGGTGGCAATGAAAATCAAATACTGGCATGGCTTATAGGTTCAGGTGTGAAATAAACCTTTAAGGTCTGCAATATTTCAGAATAAAACAATACCCTTTTCCGGGGATAAGACCTGTAAGGTTTGCAGCGCTGCCTTTCCTCCCGGCAAACCTTACAGGTCTGTTTAAGCGGGGTCTATTGCATCCATTTTTCAAACTGCTGCAGCATAGCTTTTAAATCTTTGGAAAGAGGCGCTTCCAGATGTTGTTTCTTTCCATCTACATCTGTAAATGAAAGTTTCCATGCGTGCAAAGCCAAACGATTGAGCAGCGGACGCTCCTCCTCATCTGCTTTTGAAAGTTTGAATTTTTTACGTTTAACAGATGAAAGTAAAACAGGAGCTTCACTTCCATACAATTCATCACACACAATGGGGTGACCAATATGTTTCATGTGTACACGTATCTGGTGTGTGCGGCCTGTATGAATCTGAAACTGCATCCATGAATATTGGCCAAACTCCTGCAACAGTTTATAATCAGTTAAGGATGCTTTTCCTTTTTGATGTGTGATATAAAAAGAAGTTTTACCCGGGTGTTCCATAATAGGCGCATCAACTGAGCCTTCTTTAGTCATCAATGTGCCATTCACCAGGCCGGTATATAATTTTTCAACAGTACGTTCTTCAAATTGTTTGGATAAAAATTTATGTGTGTCTTCATCTTTGGCAAAAAGGATTAAACCGCTGGTTGCTTTATCAAGCCGGTGCACAATGAACACTTTGCCATATTTTTCATTGAGAAAATCTTTAAGCGATGGTTCAGTCTGTTCACGGTCGGGTATTGACAATAGGCCACTTGGTTTGTTGAGTGCAATCCAGTGTTCTGTTTCTGCAATGATGTCAATCTTATTCCTCATCCCTGTTTTTGCCTTGTTTTTCTTCTTTGCTTTTTACAAATGATTTGTTGAGAAATTTTAAAAGACGAACTTCTTTTTCATTGAGGTAACGCCATTTACCACGGTCCACATTTTTTTTGGTGAGATTGGCAAAGAGCACACGGTCCAGTCCTTTTACATCATAACCAAGAAATTCAAACATACGGCGCACAATACGGTTGCGGCCGCTGTGTATTTCTATGCCGATGATGCGTTTGTCTTTGGGATCCACAAAACCAACTGCATCCGGCGCAATAAATCCATCTTCAAGAACAAGACCTTTAAGTAATTGATCAAAATCTGTTTTAGTGAGCGGTTTATCCAATGTTACTTCATATACTTTTTTTACCTGGAAGCTGGGGTGTGAAAGTTTCTGTGTGAGTTCCCCGTCATTCGTCAATAATAAAACACCGGTTGTATTTCTGTCTAATCTTCCCACAGGATAAATGCGTTGTGTGGTTACACCTTTCATCAAATCCATAATGGTTTTTCTTCCCTGCGGATCTTCACTGGTGGTGATATAATCTTTGGGTTTATTGAGCAGGATGTACACTAATTCTTTCTGCACATATACACGTTTGCCATTGAACTTCACTTCATCTTTATCCGTTACTTTATGCCCCGGTTCTGTAATCACAGTTCCGTTTACTTTTACTTTTTCGCTTTTAATTAATTCCACAGCATCCCTGCGGCTGCACACGCCACAATGCGCCAGGAATTTATTGAGTGGCATTTCACCACCTGTATTTTCTTTTTTGAAAGTAACGGGCGGAGCCGCCGTTTCTTTTTTGGCAAAAGTAGTTGCGGTTTGTTTTTTAAGCGGAGTTGATTGCGGACGAAGACTGATTTCTTTTTTCTTCTTCTCTTCAAAATACGCATTCTTTTCAGCTCTTGCTTTCTTCTTTTCCTGGCGGAACTCTTCTTTTTTTTGAGCGTTGGATTTGTCTTTGCCGAACTTGTTGAAATAACTGTTTGCCATTTTGTTGTTTGTTTACTGTTTTGCAACAGGATTAAAAATAGTTCTGAGTTTTGAGTTCTAATTTATTTGAGCGTCGTCATTACTTCATAGCAGTTTAAGAACTAAAAACTAAGAACTTAAAACTTCTTTATTCGCCAATTGCCCGCAGGCTGCATCAATATCTTTACCTCTGCTTCTTCTCAGCCTTGCATTTACTTTATGTTTTTCAAGATAGTGCATAAAAGCATCTGTAACTTTTTCCTCAGGTTTTTGGTACGATGCCATGTCAATAGGATTGTATTCGATGATATTGATGAGATCAGCCGGCACCTGTCTGTAAAGTTTAATCAACTCATCTGCATCTTTTAATGAATCGTTGAAATCTTTAAACAGGATGTATTCAAATGTAATTTCATTGCCAGTTTTCTTATAAAAATGATTCAATGCTTCAACCAGTGATTTGATATTGTTGGTATCATTGATGGGCATAATTTCATGTCGCTTCTCATCATTGGCTGCATGTAAACTTAACGCCAGCTTAAACTTTACTTCATCATCACCGAGTTGTTTAATCTGTTTGGCAACACCTGCAGTTGAAACTGTAATGCGTCTCGGGCTCATACCCAAACCATCAGGAGATGTAATACGTTCAATGCTCTTTAATACATTTTTATAATTGAGCAGCGGTTCGCCCATGCCCATGAAAACAATGTTGGTGAGTTTTTTTTCATACACCCGTTCACTCTGCTGATTGATGAGCACCACTTCATCATAAATTTCATCGTAAGTAAGATTTCTTTTCCGGTCAATATATCCTGTGGCACAAAATTTACAACTGAGTGAGCAGCCTATTTGAGAAGATACACAGGCCGTTTTTCGTTCATCCGTTGGTATAAGCACACCTTCCACCAAATGCCCTTCATGTGTACGGAAGCGTGACTTCACTGTTCCATCAGCCGAATATTGTGTAGCATCAACGGTAAGTGCAGGAAGTGTAAATGTTTCGCCCAGTTGTTGACGGAGTTCTTTGCTGAGGTTGGTCATATCAGCAAAGCTGTGTGCATGTTTTTGCCAGAGCCATTCGTACACCTGCTGGGCTCTGAATTTCTTTTCGCCAATGCTTTGAAAGTAATCCGTGATTTCTTCAAGACTTAAGTGGCGGATGTTTCGCTCGTTCGCTACTTTCATGGGGCAAAGGTAAGATATTGTGCAAAAGCATCCGAAGTTGTACATTTGATTATAAATTTTGTGAATGAAAATTCTGTTAGAAATAAAAGATGAAAAAGCGCCGCATCTTGTAGCGCTTCTTAAAGAACTGAAATTTGTAAAAACAACTACTATTACTCCTGCTAAAGCACTTCTATTGAAGGAAATGAAAGAAGCGATACAGGAATTAAATCTTGTAAAAAAAGGAAAGAAGAAAGCAAACGACGCAGAAAAATTTATCAATGGCTTATAGTGTAAAAACAATTTCTGTATTTGAAAAACAGTATAAACGGTTATACAGAAAATCCCCATCGTTAAAAGCTGAAATTCTTCAATTAATTGAGCAACTGAAAGTTAATCCCGTTACTGGTACTTCCATCGGTAATCAATGTTATAAGATACGGGTTGCAATAAAATCTAAAGCAAAGGGAAAATCAGGGGGAGCAAGATTGATTACACATGTTGTAATAAAAAATGAATTGGTATTCCTTCTTTCAATTTATGATAAATCAGAAAAAGCAGACTTAAGTGTAAGTGAATTAGATGCTTTACTAAAACTAATTGAGTAATATGAAACCCGTTTACATCATTGATTCCATCCGCACACCCATCGGCAAATACGGCGGCGCTTTAGCATCAGTAAGACCAGACGACTTGCTGGCACATGTCATCAAAGCCATCATTCAAAGAAACAATTCCATTGATGTCAATGAAATTGAAGATGTAATTGCAGGCGCTGCCAATCAAAGCGGTGAAGACAACAGGAATGTTGCACGCATGGCCGCATTACTTGCAGGGTTGCCTATAACAGTCGCTGGTACAACCGTAAACCGTTTGTGTGCAAGTGGATTGCAGGCTGTTATGGATGCATCGAGAGCCATTGCAAATGGAGATGGTGCAATTTATATTGCAAGTGGTGTTGAAAGTATGAGCCGGGCACCGTTTGTAATGCCCAAACAAACAGATGCATTTGGCCGCAAAGCAGAAATTTTTGATACCACACTCGGCTGGCGTTTCATCAATTCCAAACTTTCTGAATTGTATCATCCCTACAGCATGGGCGAAACAGCAGAGAATGTGGCAAGGCAATGGCATATCTCCCGTCATGCACAGGATGAATTTGCATTTGAAAGCCAGGAAAAATATTCTGCAGCATTGGCTGCTGATAAATGGAAAGATGAAATTATTCCCACTGAAGCTATCAATGGCAAAGGCATCAACATTGTTATGACAGATGAACATCCACGTAAAACATCTGTTGAGCAATTAGCAAAACTCAAACCTGCTTTTGCAAAAGAGGGTTCTGTAACAGCTGGCAATTCCAGTGGTATTAATGATGGTGCTGCGGCTATGTTGCTTGCAAGTGAAGATGCAGTGAAGAAATATAACCTTACTCCTGTTGCTCAAATCAAATCAATGGCCGTTGCAGGTGTTGATCCTTCCATTATGGGTATTGGCCCTGTGCCTGCAACAAGAAAGGCATTGCAACGTGCAGGATTAACAGTAGCCGATCTGGATTTGATTGAACTCAATGAAGCATTTGCATCGCAAAGTATTGCCTGTATTCATGATTTGGGATTGGATTTACAAAAGGTAAACGTCAATGGCGGGGCCATTGCTATCGGGCATCCATTAGGCTGCAGCGGTGTACGTATTTCAACAACACTTTTGCATGAGATGAAAAGAAGAAAAAGTAAATACGGGCTGGCCACTATGTGTATTGGAGTGGGACAGGGGGCTGCTGTGATTTATGAACTTATTGCGTAACACTTTATAAACTGTTAGCGTTACTTTAACAAAACGGTAGCTGGTAAAATATTTATACTACAGAACAATATAAACTCTTAGCAAACTACTACCTGAAAAAACTCATCAACTCTTCCCAAATAAAAGATTGCTGTTCCCCTGTAGCTAATTGTTTAATAAGCAGGGTGCCGGCTTCCAGTTCTTTATTGCCAATAATGATGATAGTTGGAATTCCTTTCTTTTCCGCATACTTAAACTGTTTGTCAAATTTTGCCTGTTCATGGTACAATTCCGCAGCAATTCCGTTTGCTCTCAGTTGCTGCATCAGCTCAAATGCTTTTTTGCTTTCTGCTTCACCCATATTAAAGAATAAAACTTTTGTTCCTGTGTGTACATCAGCCGGGAATAATTTTAATTCTTCCATTACATCATAAATACGGTCCACACCAAATGAAATACCAACACCAGGAATATTGGGTACGCCAAATAAACCTGTTAAATCATCATAACGGCCGCCGCCGCCGATGCTGCCCATTTGTACATTGTTTGCTTTTACTTCAAAAATAATTCCGGTGTAATAGTTGAGGCCACGGGCGAGAGTGAAATCGATTACGATTTTAGATTGAATAATATATTCAATTTCTTCAATTCCTTTTTTGCCATTTTCATTTTTGCCGAGTAATGTTTTGATGGCAGAAAGTTTTTCATCATTAGTTCCGCTGATGTTGAGGTATTGCTCAATAATATTTATTTGAGATGTTGTCAATCCCCGCTGCTGCAATTCTTCTTTTACTTTATCAATACCAATCTTATCCAGCTTGTCAATGGCTACAGTAATAGCTGTCACCTTATCAGCACCGCCGCATACCTCAGCAAGTGCGGCTAATATTTTCCGGCTGTTGATTTTTATTTCAACATCAATGCCCAGTTTTTCAAACACCGTTGCATAAATAGTTGCCAGCTCCACTTCATTCAGTAATGATTTGCTGCCTACCACATCAGCGTCGCACTGGTAAAATTCACGGTAGCGTCCACGCTGCGGCCGGTCTGCACGCCACACCGGTTGTATTTGATAGCGTTTAAACGGCATCACTAATGAATGATGATTCATAGCAACGTAGCGTGCAAAAGGAATGGTTAAATCATATTTGAGGGCACGTTCTGTTATAGCTGTTGAGTTTTTCCCCGCAAGTATTTTTTCAAAACCTTCTTTAATGCTTTGTTCTTTTGCAGGGTTGTCCAAGCCGTTATTGAGAATTTTAAAAATTAGTTTATCGCCTTCTTCACCATACTTGCCCGTCAATGTATCAAGGTTTTCCATAGCGGGTGTTTCAAGAGGTTCAAACCCATACAATTCAAATACTGTTTTAATGGTATTGAAAATATAATTGCGTTTGCGCACCACTTCAGCTCCAAAATCTCTTGTGCCCTGCGGTAATGATACATTTACTTTTGCCATTCCTGGAATCTGTTATTAAGTTAAAGGTTATTGCGTATCCTGTTTCAATTTATACTTTCTCTAAGTTGAAATTGCACATCTGCCATCGTAATTTTATTTCTGCTGCTTATCTCTTACATCATACTTCTTGCCTCATATTTCTTATCCCGTACTTCTCTATTACCTTATCGCATGCTTTTTCAAGCATCGCATAAACATCGTGGTATCCGTCTTCTTCACCATACCAGGGGTCGGGTACACTTCTGTTTTGTCCCGGATAAAGTTCATTGAGCAGCAAATCAATTTTTGTTTCATCAAACAGTTTTCCGCTCATAAGTTTTACATCAGTATAGTTGCTGCTGTCCATTACGTAAATAAAATCATAATTGAGAAAATCTTCTTTCAAAAAATGCCTTGCCCTTTGCTGGCTGATGTCAACCCCGTTCATCTTAGCTACTTTTATACTTAAAGGATGCGGCGGGTTACCAATATGCCATGTGCCTGTACCTGCACTTTCAACACTCCACTGCAAACCGGCTTTCCATGCCTTTTGCTGCAAAATACCTTCTGCCAGCGGACTTCTGCAAATATTTCCCAAACAAACCATGAGTATGCGCATGCGGCAAAGATAAAGCCCCGCCCAACCTCCCCCAAGGGGAGGCTTTCCACACACAACCTACTCTTTTTACCACTCAAACTTATTTCTGTAACCGCCTACGTTTTTGGCTTCTTGTTTCTTTGTCCTTAGTTTTTCTTTTGTGGATTTTCTTAGTCGTTTCATCTCAATACAAAACACAAAGCCATGACCACACAACAAATTCTAAAAGCAGATTTGCTGGATATTCTTTTTGAAAACAGAAATAAAGAATATGGCGCCTATACATTGCGGAGAGAATATCCGGCGCATTTGAAAAAAGCACTGGCATTGATGCTGATGCTGGTTGCAGCATTGTTTCTTTATTCCATGATGAAGCCAAATAAAAATGGAGATGGTTCATTAATTGTAATGAAAGATACACTTGACATAACACTCGATCATATTAAAGAACCTGAAAAACCCAAAGAGCCTGAACGCAAAGTAGAAGCACAGCCGCCAACAAAAAGAGATTTGCCACCCATTATTGTTGATAATCCAAATCCGGATAAAGAAGTGCCCGACAGAACAGATACATCCGCTTTTGTTCCGGGGTTAACCAACACACCCGGAACCGATGATGGCAACAATATGGTGCAGGGTAAAGTTGATGATAAACCTGTGATTGCAGAAACACATACAGAGCCGCCTGCAGAACCGGCAGTATTGGACATTTCTGAAATAGCTCCGGAATTTCCCGGCGGCGCCAACGCATGGATGAGCTATCTGCAGCGTATGCTCCGTGTGCCGGATGAACTGGAAAGCGGCGAACGCAAAACAGTGAAAGTAAAATTTGTAGTGAATAAAGATGGCGAAGTAACAGATGTTGTAATTGTACAAAGCGCCGGCGCTGTGTTTGATAAAGAAGTGCTTCGTGTAATTGCTAAAATGCCTAAATGGAAACCCGGCAAACAAAATGGAAAAGCAGTGGCCGTTTATTTTACACAACCTGTAACATTTGCTGCTGAAGAAGAACAATAAATAAATATATCTGCTCACATCAAACGTTTGATTTATTCATCAACTCCATTCGTCCATTAAGCGATGAATGGAGTTTAAAATTCCCTATCTTGCCAGCATCATTATTAATGTATATGTCCGTTCAGGAAGATTTCAGAAAAAAAAATAAACCTGTAAATGTAAAAGCCATCTTTGATGTGGTAATGGGATTGGTGTATGCCACTGTGGGCATTACGCTGGTCATCGCCAAACACATCGGGTTGGAAATTACATTTCCGCCTGCTGATGTTGTAACCATCTTTGGCGCACTGGCGGCTGTTTATGGTTTATTTCGATTGTATCGTGGTTATAAACTTTATAAGCAAGATTGATATGCTGCGTTGGTTATTGATAATGATGGTTGCATTGGCAGTTGTTTCCTGCAAATCAAAAAAGCCGGTTCCAACGGATACCGGGGAAAAGGGGGTTATCCGTATCAGTGTGGATGAAACTTTTAAACCGATTATTGAAGAACAGATAAAAGTCTTTCAATCTTCCTGGCCAAAAACACAAATTATTGCTGAATACAAACCGGAGGCTGATTGCTGGGATGATTTACTCAATGATTCAACCCGCATGGTAATTGTAACACGAAAACTCACCATCAGCGAAAAATCTTTTTATGCTGATTCATTGGGATTTTTTCCGGCTACAGGGTTACTGGCGCAGGATGCAGTAGCATTGGTTGTGAACAGAAATGATAAAGATTCTGTTTTTAATAAGAATGAAGTACAAGATTTATTAACTGGGCAAAGCAAACTGCCTTACAAACTGGTATTTGATGGAGCCAAAGCAACCAGTACGGTTCGTTATGCCATTGACAGTATTTTAAAAGGCAAGAAATTTAATACTGCCAATATTACTGCCGCCAAAACCAGCAGTGATGTGGTAAAATATATTGCACAAAATACCGGCTATATTGGTTTTGTTGGTGTAAGCTGGATTGGCAACCCTGAGGACACAGCACAAACCAATATGCTTACAAAAGTTCGTATTGCATGGCTGCCATGCGATAGCTGTGATGAAGCTGGTACTTATACCAAACCCTGGCAGGAAGATATTTTAACAAAACGGTATCCATACGTTCGGGATATTGTGTACGTCTTAAAAGAAAATCACCAGGGACTTGGCAAGGCGTTTGTAAATTTTATGATGGGCGACAGGGGGCAGTTGATCTTCAGACGTGGTTATTTGGTGCCGGCCTGGAAAGTTTTTATGATGCGGGAAACCCAGATAAAATTAGTGAAGCCAATAAAATAATTATCAATACTTTTACCATCCTTTAAAATCAAAGCAAATCAATGAAACGGGTAATCAGTTTATCATTTTTATCAATTGTGTTTGTGGCAGGCACCTTTGCCCAATCCCTGGATGAAGGCAAGAAGTTCATGTACTATGAACGTTTTAACAGCGCTAAAGATGTGTTTCAAAAATTAGGAACAGCAAAGCCAACTGATGCCGAGGCTGCTTACTGGCTGGGTCAGGCTTACCTGGGCCTGGAAGATGTGGCCAATGCTAAAAAAACATACCAGGCCGCAATGGCTTCAAACCCCACGGCTCCTCTTTTACTGGCAGGTATGGGTCAGATACAGTTAATGGAAGGTGACGCCACAGGTGCACGTAATAATTTTGAAATGGCAGTAAATAACACCAAATCAAAAGATATTGAAGTACTGCATGCCGTGGGCCGGGCTAATGTAAATACAAAGGCTGGCGATGCCAACTATGCTATTATGCAAATGATGAAGGCTACTGCTTTAAAGGGGTTTAAAGATCCTGCTTTGTGGGTAACAATTGCTGATGCACACCGTAAGAATATAAATGGTGGTGATGCCATTCTGGCGCTGAAAAATGCATTACTGCTCAACCCCGGTTACGCTGCGGCCAAATACAAAGAAGGCGTTATTTATGAGAGCCAGAAAAACAGAGAATTTTTTTTACCGGCTTATGAAGAAGCAGTGAAGATAGATCCTGCTTATGGCCCTGCACAATATGCTTTGTACCGTTACTGGTATTTTCGTGATGTGACAAAGGCAGAAGGATATTTGAATGGTTTTATTGCAGCCATTGACCCTGATCCGCAAAATGATTATTACAGGATTGATTTAAAATATGCATCTCAGAAATATGCTGATGCAATAAGTATGAGTGATGAACTGATTACTAAAGTGGGAGCAGGGGCTATGAAACCACGTATCTACCGTTTAAAAGCATACAGTTATTACAGGCTGGGTGATATGGCCAATGCCAAAGCAAGCATTGACGAGTTTATGAAAAAATCAAAACCCGAAGATATTGTTGCAAAAGACTATGAATTGCTGGGTGATATTATGGCGGGCACGTATGGCAGCGAGTCCCAGTCTTATGCTTTTTACGAAAAAGCCATGCAAACAGATACATCAGCAGAAAACAAAGCAGAGTATTTGCAAAAGGCTGCTGATTTTGCAAAAAAGCAAAAAGATAAAGTTGCAACTGCTTACTGGCTCCAGAAGCAATACGATACCAAAAAGAACCCCTCTAATGTTGATTTGTATTCCCTTGGCAGAGCCTATATGGATGCAGGCAGTATCAGCTTTGCTTCATACGCAAAAGCTGACAGTGTGTTTGCTATTTATACAAACAAATATCCCGCTCAGCATTTTGGTTATTATTGGAGAGGCCGTGCCAACTGGAGTATTGATACCACAATGGCAGGTGGTTTAGCTAACCCCCATTTCGAAAAGTTTATTGAACTGGCAGTTCCTATTCTTGCATCAAAAGACTCAAACGAAATTAAAGGCCCAATCAAAATTGCTTACAAGTATCTTGTTGGCTATAATGTGGTAGTAAAAAAGGATAATAAATCCGCCCTGGAATTTTGTGAAAAAGTATTGGCGATTGACCCCGCAGATGCTCAGGCTTTAGAGTATAAACGTGCATTAACAGGCGGCAAGCAATCTTCCGGCCCCGCACCTGGTACAACTTCTGCTCCAGGTTCAAAACCGGCAACAGGCTCCAAACCCGCAACAACGGGTAAACCATCCGGAGGCGGCGCTCCAAAAAAAAAGTAAAAGGTAAAAACTGATATTTGAAATCCCTTCTTCAACAAGAAGGGATTTTTTATTTCACATACTGAATTTTATGTGCAGGTGCTGCCTTATTTTTGCGCCGAATACTATTTAACCATGCCAATTGGATTTTTTCTTCTTCAGAGCCAGGCTGTTCCTTCAGTTGCAGAAATCAGTGAGTCAGGCAATTATTTTCCCATCGGTATTCAGTTATTGTTTGCTATTGGATTTGTGGGTGTGATGATGGCTTTAACCCATTGGCTGGGCCCCAAACGCCCCACGGCACAAAAACTGGAGAACTTTGAAAGCGGTATTGAAATACATGGTAATGCCCGCCAGCCTATGGCGGTTAAATATTTCCTTGTAGCCATTTTATTTGTGTTGTTTGATGTGGAAGTGATATTCTTCTATCCTTATGCTGTAAATTTTAAAGAATTGGGATGGGGTGGTTTTTTTGCAGTGTTAATTTTTGTTGGCTTTTTCATATGCGGCTTTTATTACATTCTTAAGAAAGGAGCATTGAACTGGGAAGATTAATGAATTTGAAGATTTAAAATTTAAGATTTGAATATTGTTCTTTCCTAAACATTCAGTTTAAAATATTGTTAGGTAATTCAATTAAGTGAATGTTCCAATTTTCAAATCAGTAATAAAAAATAATTTATGTCCCGTCCGGTACAATTTAATATAACTCCCAAACCTGTTGATCATAATGGTCACATCAGCATTGTTGGCGCCCCAGATGGTGCAGGTGGAGAAGGATTTTTTGCAACCAAGCTGAGCGAAGTAGTGGGTTTGGCAAGAAAAAATTCTATCTGGCCATTGCCTTTTGCCACTTCCTGCTGCGGTATTGAATTTATGGCCACCATGGGCAGTCATTATGATTTGGCCCGTTTTGGAAGTGAGCGTGTGGCCTTCACCCCCCGCCAGTGTGATTTGCTGATGGTAATGGGAACCATTGCTAAAAAGATGGGCCCTGTGTTGAAACAGGTGTATTTGCAAATGGCTGAGCCACGATGGGTAATTGCAGTTGGAGCTTGTGCAAGCAGTGGTGGCATATTCGATACTTATAGTGTGTTACAAGGAATTGACCAGGTAATTCCTGTGGATGTGTATGTGCCCGGCTGTCCGCCCAGACCCGAAGCCATTCTGGATGGATTTATGAAAGTGCAGGATTTAGTGGGACAGGAAAGTTTGAGAAGAAGAAACAGTGAGCATTATAAAGCATTGTTAGAAAGCTACGGAATACAATAAAACCGGATTGTTTGATTGTTCGATGGTTGGATTGTTAACCATCAAACAATAAAGCAATCAAACATTTTTGAAATGTTGACCAACGAAATAATTAAGAACAGACTTCAGGAAAAATTTGGAGAGCAGGTAAGCAACTTCTCTGAACCTTATGGTATGCTTACGTTTGAAGCGCCAAAGGATTTTAATTTGAAGTTACTTCAGTTTTTGTATGATGATGAAACACTCAGGTTTCGTTTTCTTACAGATTTACAGGCCGTGCATTATCCGAATGATAAAGCCCGCCCGGATGACCCGGTCGGACGGGGAAGAGAACTGGCGGTTGTTTATCACCTGCATAACCTGGTAGATAATGTTCGTATCCGTTTCAAAGTATTTACGGATATCAATACACCTGATGTGTTTACTGCTACACAATTATATGCAACTGCTAACTGGATGGAGCGTGAGACTTATGATTTCTTTGGAGTAAACTTTGTTGGTCATCCCAATCTCAAACGCATTTTGAATGTGGATGAGATGGATTATTTCCCGATGCGTAAAGAATTTCCATTGGAAGATCAGACAAGAAGAGATAAAGATGATGAGATGTTTGGAAGAGGTGGAAGTGTTAATTGATAAATGAATAATTGAGAATTGATAATGAGCGACGTTCAAAATATATTATTACCCGAAGGTTCTATTGAAAAGCAAACAATAACCTTAAACCTTGGGCCAACGCATCCTGCCACACACGGTGTATTTCAAAACATTCTGGAAGTGGATGGTGAGCGTATCATGAGTTCTGAATCAACAGTAGGATATATTCACCGTGCATTTGAAAAGTTGGCGGAACGTCGTCCTTTGTACCAGGTTACCCCAATTACTGATCGTTTGAATTACTGCAGCAGCCCCATCAACAATATGGGCTGGCATATGACCTGCGAAAAATTGCTGAATGTAAAAACTCCCAAGCGGGTGGATTACATGCGCATCATCATCATGGAACTGGCACGCATCAGCGACCATCTTATTTGTAATTCCATTGTGGGTGTTGATACCGGTGCTTACACAGGCTTCTTATATGTAATGCAGTACCGTGAATTGATTTATGAAATTTATGAAGAAATTTGCGGCAGCCGTTTAACAACCAACATCGGTCGCATCGGTGGTTTTGAGCGCAACTTTACTCCCACTGCCTGGCAGAAATTAGAAAAGTTTTTAAAAGAATATCCTGCCGTTTTAAAAGAACTTGAAAATCTTTTTACACGCAACCGCATTTTTATGGAACGCACCATTGGTTGCGGCCCCATCAGTGCAGAGCGTGCATTGAATTATGGTTTTACCGGACCCAACCTTCGTGCAGCAGGTGTGGATTATGATGTGCGTGTGCACACTCCTTATTCATCTTACGAAGATTTTGATTTTACCATTCCCGTTGGAACAACGGGAGATTGTTATGATCGCTTCCTTGTTCGCAACCAGGAAATGTGGCAGAGCCTGAGCATTATTGAACAGGCTTATCAAAAAATACAGGATTTTAAAGGCGCTGATGCTGAAGTATATCATGCAAATGTTCCTGAATATTATTTGCCGGAGAAGAAAGATGTGTACACCAGCATGGAAGCCCTCATCTGGCATTTCAAAATCATCATGGGTGAAATTGAAATGCCCAAAGGTGAAGTGTATCACAGTGTGGAAGGTGGTAATGGTGAATTAGGATTTTATTTCATCAGTGATGGCGGAAGAACGCCTTACCGTTTGCATTTCCGCAGACCCTGCTTTATTTATTACCAGGCTTATGAAGAGTTGGTGAAAGGAAGCATGCTGAGTGATGCGATTGTGGTGATGAGCAGTTTGAATTTGATTGCAGGTGAACTGGATGCGTAGATCAATTTACAAATGAATAGTGACCGAAAAATATTGAATAGAGAAGGAAAAGTTTCATTTAAAGAAACGGAAGATGATGATTTGTTTTATTGGTCAGATAAAACAGTTAAGCAGCGGCTTGAAGAGTTGTATGAATGGAATAAAAAAATTTGGATAAAAATCAATGGAGAATATCCTGCCAAGATCGTAAAAGAAGGAGGTAAAGTATTGAAATTAAATATAGACGAAGATGATTTTTGATCAAAACTATATTGATTTTATTAATCTTTTAAATAAGGCAGAAGTAAGATATGTTTTGGTTGGTGGATTGGCGGTGGTAATACACGGGCATTTTCGAAGTACAAAAGATATGGATTTGTTTTATAAAGCCAGCGAGGAAAATGCGAAGAAAGTTTTAGGTGTAATTAATGAATTTGGGTTTTCGTATCTAAGACTTACGGTAGAAGATTTAATGGATTATAAGGGTTATATCAAATTGGGGAATGCGCCTGTTAGAATTGATTTATTTTGTGATTTGCCAGGAGTTAGTTTTGATGAAGTGTATGAAGAAGCAATTGATTACAGCGAAGAAGGGGTCAGGTTTAAAGTCATTCATATTAATCATTTATTGACAAATAAAAAATTTGTAGGCAGATTACAAGACCTGGATGATGTTAAGAAACTGACTAAGATTATTGCAAAAAAGAAAAAATGAGTATTCGTTTTTCAGAAGATAAATTAAAGCAGGTAAAAGAAATGATTTCTCACTACCCCGAAGGCAAACACAAAAGTGCGTTGCTGCCTATACTGCATTTGGTGCAAAAAGAAAATGGCGGATGGCTAAGCAGTGAAGCAATGGATTATACGGCCGAGCTGTTGAAGATTGCTCCCATTGAAGTGTATGAGGTGGCAACCTTCTACAGCATGTACAATTTGCAACCTGTAGGTAAAACGGTTTTTGAAGTTTGCCAAACAGGTCCTTGTATGTTGAGAGGCAGTGATGATATTGTGGCATACATCTATGAAAAGCTGGGCATCAAACCCGGGCAAACAACTACAGATGGTTTGTTTACATTAAAAGTCGTGGAGTGTTTAGGTGCCTGCGGTTATGCACCCATGATGCAGTTGGGGCCAGATTACAGAGAACATTTGACCAAAGAAAAGATTGATGCATTGATAGCTGAAGGAAAAGCAAAAGCGAGTAATTGATGAATAAAATTATTCCATATTTAAAAACAGCAAAAGCATTACCAAATTATCAACTCATGCTTGAGTTTGAAGATGGGGTTAAGGGCACTGTTGATTTATCTTTGTGGAAGGGTAAAGAAAGTTTTAAAGAATGGGATGATGAAAAAAAATTCAGCTCATTTGTTATTACAAAAGACCGGAAAATAGAATGGAGTGAAGCAATTGATATGGATCCGGATTCTTTTTATTTGAAATTAATTAATAAAACATTTGAAGAGTATGCCTTTGATAAGCAGCTTTTACGGCATCCTCATTAAAATGTACTTTGGCGATCATGTGCCGCCGCATTTTCATGCAGAATATGGCGAGTTTTCGGCACAAGTTGCTATCAGGGATTTTGGAATTTTAGAGGGTTATCTTCCTCCCAAGGCTCTGGCGTTAATAGTTGAATAGGCGAGTTTGCGCCAGGAAGAATTAATGGAAAACTGGAAAAGCTTGAGTGAAAACGGAAATGGTACGTACAAGAAAATTGAACCCTTGCGGTAATTGCAGTAAAGAGAAGTATTATGAAAAAGAAAACAGCAATGATGATTGGATTTTTGTGTTCTACTTCTGCCATTATTGTGATGATTGTGTTTTTGATGGCAAAAGATAAGGTAGCGATGCGCCCGATGCTGTTTATTGGTTTTGGTTTGGCATTGGGTTCAATAGTGTTCAGGAATTTGTTGCGGTTTAAACCGGGTTGGTTTAAGGATAACTGAACGAGAGTGGAAGTAAATACAAAATAACTGGATAGCTAAAAGCAATAAAGTATGACTAAGAACACCTTCATTTATATTGGAGTTGTATATGTGATAATCACTTTGGTTGTTGCTTTTTTAGTTCTTGGGAAATTTGTAGCGAAGAATTCTGTATTGGATGAAGTGATTTATTGGTTTTTGAGGATGAGTTGGCTTGTACCATTTATTGGAATTGCAATGAAAAAGAAGTGGAAAATGTGAGTATTTTTTGATGATAAATTGCTTTATTTCAAAATTGTAGTTAAAGTTGAACAGCGATCATTAGTTGATAACATAAAATAAATATCCCCCTTTAGGGGACAGGGGTACATGGGAAGAAAATTATTATTAGACAAAGCACATATTGAAGGCATCAGGCATTATGATGTGTACCGCCGTGAAGGTGGTTACCGCAGCGTGGAAAAAGCATTGAAGACAATGACTCCTGAAGCGATTGTGGAAGAGGTAAAGAAAAGCGGATTGCGTGGTCGTGGTGGTGCGGGCTTTCCTACAGGCATGAAATGGAGTTTCCTTGCCAAGCCTGAAGGTGTTCCCCGTTATGTGGTGTGTAATGCAGATGAAAGTGAACCTGGTACTTTTAAGGACAGATATTTAATGGAGTTCATTCCGCATTTGTTGATTGAAGGAATGATATTGGCTTCGTTTACACTCGGCAGTAATCGTTCTTATATCTACATCCGTGGTGAGTATTGGTGGGTGAAAGAAATTTTAGAGCAGGCCATTGCTGAAGCAAAGAATGCAGGCTGGCTGGGTAAAAATATTTTGGGCAGTGGTTTTGATTGTGAAGTGTATGTACAGCCCGGCGCCGGCGCTTACATCTGCGGTGAAGAAACAGCATTGCTTGAAAGTTTGGAAGGCAAGCGTGGTAATCCACGTATCAAACCTCCGTTCCCGGCAGTAAAAGGTTTGTGGGGTTGCCCAACCGTAGTTAATAATGTTGAGACGATTGCATCTGTTGTTCCAATTGTAAATGATGGTGGAGAAGAGTATGCAAAGATTGGAATCGGTAAATCAACAGGTACCAAATTAATTTCTGCATGTGGCAATATTAACAAGCCGGGTGTGTATGAAATTGAAATGAATATCTCCGTTGAAGAATTTTTATATAGTGATGAATACTGCGGCGGTATTGCCAATGGAAAAAGATTAAAAGCTTGCATTCCCGGTGGTTCATCTGTTCCTATTCTTCCTGCAAATTTATTATTGAAAACTGCTAAAGGTGAAACACGTATGATGACGTATGAAAGTTTAGCCGATGGCGGTTTTGCAACGGGAAGTATGATGGGCAGCGGTGGTTTTATTGTAATGGATGAAGACCAGTGTGTGGTGAAACATACTTATACATTAGCCCGTTTCTATCGTCATGAAAGTTGTGGTCAATGCTCACCGTGCCGTGAAGGAACAGGATGGATGGAAAAGATTTTATTGAACATTGACAATGGAAAAGGAAAGATGAGTGATATTGATTTGTTGTGGGATATTCAAAGGAAAATTGAAGGGAATACGATTTGTCCGCTGGGTGATGCAGCAGCTTGGCCGGTGGCAGCAGCTATTCGTCATTTCCGTGATGAGTTTGAATGGCATGTAACCAATCCGGAAGATGCAGTGAAACGGAATTATGGATTGGCGAAATATGCGAAGCCTTTGGAAGTGGCAGCGTCAGCAGTGTAAATGAATTTTATTATTGAATGAGTCATATTAAAAACATAGAGATTAAAAATTTTAAAAGCATCCGCCATGCAAAAATAGAAGATTGCAGACGGGTGAATGTTTTTATTGGCTATCCCAATGTGGGGAAGAGTAATATCTTGGAGGCGATGTCGCTTTTTCATTGCTCGAAATCTTCCAGAAAAGTTAATTTAAAAGATTTTGTACGATTTGAAGATGCAGCCGAACTTTTTTTTGAGGGGAATGCCAGAGAAAATGCTATTATATCTTATAATGATGAAAAGAGTCTTTATTTAAAATATAATGGAACTTCATCTGTTAGTATTACTCCAGAAAATTATGATGAATCCCGTAATTATGTGACTTTTGAAAGAGAGAATATTGGCGTAGGATTTAGCGAGTTGTTTAATTTTTATAAGTATCATTTTGATTCTAAGTTGATAGGAACCGAAGGGTCGACAAGTTTGCAATATTTATCAGCTCCATTTGGCGAAAACCTTTATTACATTGTTCGTGAATACGAGGAAATCAGAAAGGAATTTAATGAACTTTTGAAACCTTTTGGATTGAAGATTTTAATGGATAAGATAACTAATTCTTTGAAGTTAATTAAAACAGTTGATGAGGATAGTATTTTCACTCTTTCTTTTTCCTTGCTGGCTGACACATTGCAGAGGGTAATATTTTATAAATCAGCAATTGAAACAAACAGCAACTCAGTCCTTCTGTTTGAAGAACCTGAAGCACATATGTTTCCGCCTTTTATTGCCAGGTTTACAACAGAAATAATGTATGATAAAAATAATAATCAATATTTTATAGCAACACACAGCCCGTTTGTATTGAATGATTTCATGGAGGATATGGATAATAGCGAGTTGTCAATTTATGCAGTAGGTTATGTTAAAGGCGAAACAACAATTATAAGATTAACAGATAAGCAGGTAAATGATATTTATCAATACGGTGTGGATTTGTTTTTTAACCTGGAGGATTTTTTAAAGGATGTGGTGGCCTAAGTCTATAATACCGGAATGCAATGTTGACAGTTGCCTGTTTAATGTATTATTGCAGTTTGGGAAAGATGGGGTGAATCATACAAAAGGGAATGCTACAGTAGTTAAAAAAGTAAAAGAGAAGTTTGATGATTTATTTTGTGTGGCAATCATTGATAAAGACAGAAGAGATATTGATTTTATTAAAGATGCGTGTGAGTATATAGATTGTGGTGGTTTTGATAGTTATTTTAAGCTCTTTAAAAGAAATGGCAAACCTCATTATTTTATACAGATTGTACCTGTAATAGAAGAATGGATAGTGAAGGTCTCTGCAGAATTGGAGATTGATTTGGATGAAACTGAACTGGGAGTAAGCACAATTGATGATTTAATGAAACTGTCAAAGACAACATCATCAAAAAACGATGTCCGGTTTGTTTCTTTGTTTAAGAGATTAGTAAAAGTTTCTGAAGAAAAGCAGTATTTGCCAGTAATCAAATTGAAAAAAATTATTCTGTTTTTGCTTGATAAAAATTATCAGGGTGATGTAAATGAACTAAAGAATGTCTGAACAAAAACAACTTTTTAAAGTAACCATCGACAACATCACTGTTGAAGTGGAGCCGGGAACAACGATCCTGAACGCTGCACGTAAAATTGGTGGTGAAGTGGCGCCGCCTGCTATGTGTTATTATACCACACTCAAAGACAGTGGCGGTAAATGCCGTACCTGTTTGGTGGAAGTGGCAGCAGGCAGTACTGCAGACCCAAGACCTATGCCCAAACTGGTGGCAAGCTGCCGTACCAATGTAATGGATGGTATGGTGGTGAAAAATATTACAAGTGAACGGGTATTGGATGCACGCAATGGAGTGGTGGAATTTTTATTAATCAATCATCCGTTGGATTGCCCCATTTGCGACCAGGCAGGTGAATGTCATTTGCAGGATTTGAGTTATGAGCATGGCAAAGGCGCCAGCCGTTATGAATTTAAACGCAGAACATTTGACAAGCATAGTTTGGGTAAATACATTCAGTTGCACATGACACGCTGTATTCTTTGCTACCGCTGTGTGTATGTGGCCGACCAGGTGAGCACAGAACGCAAGCATGGAATTTTAATGCGTGGCGACCATGCAGAGATTGCAACTTATATTGAACAGAATCTGAATAATGATTTCATCGGCAATGTAATTGATGTTTGTCCTGTGGGTGCATTAACAGATAAAACATTCCGTTTTAAAAACCGTGTGTGGTTTACCAAACCGGTGGATGCACATTGCAACTGTGATAAATGCAGCGGCGAAGTGCAACTGTGGATGCGTGGTGATGAAGTGTTGAGAGTAACAGCACGTAAAGATGAGTGGGGTGAAGTAAAGAAGAGCAGCAAAGGAACGCCGGGCTGGATTTGCAATACCTGTCGCTTTGAACGTAAGAAAGCAAGTGATTGGGTGATTGAAGGACCTTCACAAATCAATCGTCACTCAGTGATTTCGCAAGGGCATTATGAGCATTTGAAAAAACCCAATGAAACAGTGGCAAAAGTTATGGGCGGAAGAGACCCGAAATTGCTGATGGATATAAAAGATGTGAGCGAAGTGAATCAGGTGGAGTTAAGTGAATTGGACGGGCCGGCTACATCAGAAGTGTTTAAACAATTGAAGAAAGGAAATTAAAAGTGAGCAAGAAGGAGAAGCTGATATTAAAATTGCTTTCGGGAACTTCTGATGCTAATTTTGATATTAATGATTTAGTTCAGCTTTTAATACGACTTGGATTTAGTGAGCGAAAAACAGGAGGAAGCCACAGGATATTTTCAATAGGTGGCGTTGCAGGCATAATAAATCTGAAAAAACAAAAGATGGTAAGGCAAAAACTTACCAGGTAAAACAGGTAAGGGAGTTTTTAGTAACAAATAAATTGATACATGATGAAGAAATATGAAATAATCATTTTCTGGAGTGAGCAGGATCAGGTATTTGTTGCAGAAATGCCGGAATTAAAAGGCTGCATAGCTCATGGTGATACACAGTCAGAAGCATTGAAAAATGTAAATGAAGTTGCTGAGGAATGGATTGAAATGGCGAAAGAAAAAGGCTGGGTAATACCCGAACCAAAAGGAAAGCTGGTATTTGCTTAAATTAATCAGAAGAAAGGAAATTAATGAATACGATTTTATTACAGGTTGACTGGGCTTTTGTACTCGAAAAGTTTTTATTCATCGGGTTCATCATCTCTATTTCATTGGTGATTGCCATGTACACAACTTACATGGAAAGAAAAGTTGCTGCCGTAATGCAGGACAGACGTGGTCCTAACCGTGCAGGTCCGTTTGGATTGTTGCAACCAATGGCCGATGGTTTGAAATTATTTTTTAAAGAAGAAATCATTCCGAGTTTTTCCAATAAGTTTTTATTTATTCTTGGCCCATCACTGGCAATGATCACAGCGATGTTAACAAGCGCTGTCATTCCATGGGGTGATAAGATGGAAGCATTTGGCAGAACCATCAGCTTGCAAATTACTGATGTGAATATTGGAATTCTTTATGTGTTTGGTGTAGTGAGTTTAGGCGTGTATGGAATTATGATTGGTGCATGGGCCAGTAACAACAAGTTTAGTTTGCTGGGAGGCTTGCGTGCAGCATCACAAATGATTTCTTATGAACTGGCAATGGGTTTGGCATTGATTGCATTGATTATGTACACTGGCACGCCCAGCCTTAAGGAAATGGTACAGCAACAACAGCATGGATACTGGAATGTATTGATTCAACCAGTAGGCTTTGTGGTGTTCCTTATTTGTGCATTTGCTGAATGTAACCGTACACCGTTTGATTTGGCTGAAGCAGAGAATGAATTGATTGGAGGATATACCTCCGAATACTCCAGTATGAAGCTGGGCTTTTATTTGTTTGCTGAGTATATTAATATGTTCATCAGCAGTGCCATCATTGCCACACTGTATTTTGGGGGTTATGATATTCCTTTTTTAGATGAAAGCACTTTGAGTGTAAACACAGCAGCAGTACTGGGTGCTGCAGCATTGTTTGCAAAAATTTTGTTTTTCATTTTTGTGTTCATGTGGGTACGCTGGACCATTCCACGTTTCCGTTATGATCAGTTGATGAATTTGGGGTGGAAGAGTTTGATACCGATAGCATTGGTAAATATGCTGATAACAGCGGCAGTGATTTTGTTTTTAAATAAATAATATGCTGTTAACGCAGGAACAAATAAAACAAATCGTACAGGATTATTTTAAAGATAAGCCTGTAAAAACTGCTTTTCTATTCGGCAGCTATGCAAAAGGCGATGCAAAAGAAACGAGTGATGTGGATATTATATTGGAACTGGATTATTCAAAGAAAATAGGATTGGAGTTTGTGCGGTGGATGTATGATTTGGAACAACAGTTCGGTCGAAAAGCAGATTTGGTTCCCGAAGATTCCATGTACGAATCAATAAAGGCCGATGCTGATAAAAGCAAAATTCTTTTATTGAGAAAACAGGCAGCATGACGGACAGAGACCGACTTGGACATATTATTGAAGCAATAGAGAAGATTGAAAATTCTTTGAAGGGGACAGATAAAGAAATGTTTCTGAGAAATGAAGATTTGAAAGATGCAAGTTACGGAAGGCTGGTGATGATTAGCGAAGCAGTAACCCGATTGTCAAAAGAGCTGAAGGATGAACATAAAGAGATAGAGTGGCATTTGATAACAGGATTCAGGAATATTATTGTGCATGAGTATTTCAGAATTAACTGGAATATAGTTTGGGAAATTGTTTCAGAAGATATGCCAATCTTAAAAAAGAAGATAGTGGAATTGCTGGGTGTAATTGAATAAATACAGACTGGTTGAAGTAATGATGAATAGAATTAAGAACGTACCGCCGCTAAAGCGGGGCGCTACAAAAAAGTTGAATAGAGTTGGTGCAGCACAAGAGTGCGACGCAACAGAAGCCAAATAGCAGTAACAACGCCCACAACAAAAAATAAAAAGTAATTAATAAACGCAGATGCAATTAACGAACAGAGCAAAACCCGTGGACCGCAGCCCCATGACGCTGGCAGAAAAAATGTATCTGCCTGCTATCATGAAAGGTATGGCCATTACGTTTTCGCATATTTTTAAAAAGAAGGCAACGATTAATTATCCTGAGGAGAAACGTCCGTTCAGTCCGGTATTTCGTGGACTGCATATTTTAAACCGTGATGAAGAGGGCAGAGAGAATTGTACAGCATGTGGTTTATGTGCAGTGGCTTGTCCGGCTGAAGCAATAACCATGGATGCAGCAGAACGCTTGCCCGGCGAAGAACATTTATACCGTGAAGAAAAATATGCAGCGAAGTATGAAATCAATATGCTGCGTTGCATTTTTTGCGGATTGTGTGAAGAAGCTTGCCCGAAAGATGCGATTTATTTGACCGAAACTTTTGCTCCTGCCAATTACAGCAGGCAAAGTTTTATATATGGGAAAGACAATTTGGTGATACCGCATCCCAAGAATGATGCAGAAGGATTTGCCAAAGCAAAAGGATTAGTTGACGAACGTAAAGCGAAAGCCAAACAACAGACTGCTTAATTATGAGTGTAACAGTAATTTTATTTTGGCTGCTCAGTGTTTTGGCACTCGGCGCCGCATTAATGATGGTTACCAGCAAGAACCCGGTGTACAGTGTGCTGTGGTTGATTGTGGTATTCTTTGCTATTTCCGGTCATTATATTTTAATGAACGCACAGTTCCTGGCAATTGTAAATATTATTGTGTATGCAGGCGCCATTATGGTGTTGTTCCTGTTTGTGATAATGTTAATGAACCTGAATGCCGAAACCGAACCGCAAAAAAACAAATGGCTCAAACTGGCGGGTGCTGTTGCAGGCGGATGTTTGTTATTGGTGTTTGTGGCAGCGTTGCGTCAAACTGAATTATTGAAACTGCAGGAAGTAAATATGAGTGGCCCCACGGGCTTGATCCGCCGTTTGGGGATGGTGTTGTTTACTGATTATGTTCTGCCGTTTGAAATAGCAAGTGTTTTGTTTTTGAGTGCGATGGTGGGCGCTGTGGTGATTGGGAAGAAGGGAGATTAAGCCCCTATCCCCTGAAGGGGGACAAGGCAGGTTTAAATTTTTATAAGTTCTTATTTAAAATCAATCATTGAAAATGCAGTAAATGACAAAGCTGCATCAAAAACTCCCCTTTAGGAGATGAGGGTTTGTATTTATGCCGATAAACTATTATATCATTCTTGCCATTGCATTGTTCTCCATTGGAGTAATGGGTGTATTAACACGCCGCAATGCCATTATTATTTTTATGTGTGTGGAGCTGATGTTGAATGCGGTGAACCTGCTGATGGTAGCATTCAGCAAACTGCATTACGGAGCAGTGGCCACCTTTAATCCTTATGCGTCAACGGGTACGGATGCACAGGTGTTTGTGTTTTTTATTATGGTGGTGGCAGCGGCTGAAGTGAGTGTGGGGCTGGCCATCATTGTAATGATGTACCGCAACATTCACAGTGTGGATGTGAATTTTTTGAACAGACTTAAACATTAATACAAGCCGGCAGTTTATAGCCGGTAGTCATTAGTACGAAATACAGTTTATGAGTAAAATGGTTTATTTGGTTCCTTTATTTCCATTGATTGGTTTTTTAATTAATGGGTTGGGAAGAAAACAATTGAGCAAATCGCTGAGCGGGATGATTGGCAGCGGTATGGTGCTGGCATCGTTTATTGTAAGTGCATTGATTTTTAAAGAAACCGTTCCTGAGAGCGGCCCGGTAACTGTACGTTTGTTTGAGTTTATTAATGTAGCAGGTCTTAATATTCCGTTTGAATTTTTGGTTGATCGGTTGTCTGCACTCTTCCTCATGATTATTACGGGTGTTGGTTTTTTGATTCACCTGTATTCCACTTCTTATATGCATGAAGAAGAACCGCAGCATTTTGCCCGTTATTTTTCTTACCTGAATTTATTTGTGTTCAGCATGTTATTGCTGGTGCTGGGTGCTAACTATCTCATCATGTTTATTGGTTGGGAAGGTGTTGGTCTTTGTTCTTATTTATTAATTGGTTACTGGTTTAAGAATAAAGAATACGGCAATGCCGCACGCAAAGCATTTGTGATGAACCGTATTGGTGATCTGGGTTTTTTGCTCGGCTTGTTTTTTATCATCCAGCAATTTGGTTCTTTAACTTACAGTGAAGTGTTTGGCCGGGCTGCAATTATGAATTCCGGCGCAACCATTCTCACCATCATTACATTGTTACTCTTTGTTGGCGCTACCGGTAAGAGTGCACAAATTCCGTTGTACACCTGGTTGCCGGATGCAATGGCGGGCCCCACACCGGTATCTGCACTCATCCATGCCGCCACGATGGTTACTGCGGGTATTTATATGATTGCACGCAGCAACATTTTATATACGCTTGCCCCCATATCACAAACAGTTGTTGCAGTCATTGGTTTGGCTACTGCAATTCTTGCTGCTACCATTGCCATCAAACAAAATGATATTAAAAAAGTACTGGCTTATTCCACCGTAAGTCAATTGGGTTATATGTTTTTGGGATTAGGTGTGGGTGCATACACCGGCGCTGTGTTTCATGTAATGACACATGCGTTCTTCAAAGCATTATTGTTCCTTGGTGCAGGCAGTGTAATACATGCCATGCATCATGAACAGGATATTCGTAAGATGGGTGGACTTGCAAAGAAATTGCCCATCACCCATATTACATTTTTAATTGGATGTATTGCCATTGCAGGTATTCCTCCCTTCAGCGGTTTCTTTTCAAAAGATGAAATCTTGATTGGTGCGTACGCTCACAATCCTGTTTTGTACTGGATTGGTTTGGGCGGTGCGTTGATGACGGCTTTTTATATGTTCCGTTTATATGCCATGACGTTCAGAGGAAGTTTCCGTGGTACGCATGAACAGGAACATCATTTACATGAAAGCCCCTGGCAAATGACATTGCCATTAATTGTTCTTGCATTCTTAGCGGCAGTTGCAGGCTTTATGGGCATTCCTGAATTGTTTGCACCTGATGCACATAAGCTGGAGCATTATCTGGAGCCGGTGTTTGCAGCATCTTATAAAATACAGGAAACACATCATGTTGAACATTCAACTGAATGGATATTATTGGCTGTAAGTATCACGCTCATTCTCATTGCCATTATTTATGCATGGAACCGTTACAGCAAAAAACCTGAAACAGGTGATGCAACAGGCTTTGGGAAAATATTAGCCAATAAATGGTATGTGGATGAATTCTATGAAGCCATCATCAGTAAACCATTAAATGCAATAGCTGCGTTTGGGAATAAATTTATTGAGAAGAGCGGCATTGATGGTATTGTTAATGGCACAGGTAAATCCATTCAGTGGGGGAGCAGGCAGTTGCGTTTGCTGCAAAGCGGACAGGTGGGCGCTTATGTTTTGTGGATGGTGCTTGGCATTTTATTATTTTTTGTTCTGATTATTTTTATTTGATTTTAGATTTATCCTCATATGATAGCATTATTGTTGATATTGGTTCCTTTGATGGGCGGCGTGGCTTCATTCTTTCTGAAAGGGGAGAAGGGTGTAAAAACTTTTGCATTGCTGGTGGCAATTGTAAATTTCTTAGTAATGATAGCTGCATTAACCAGCGGGAACGAAAGCGCCATTAATTTTCATTCTGACTGGTTGCCCTTACTCGGTTCTTCTTTTGCATTAAAGATGGATGGCATGAGCAAAATACTTTGTTTGCTTGCTGCATTAACTTATCCCGTCATATTTATTGCAACAGCAAATAATGAATATAAATCTCCCAATAGTTTTTATGGTTTGATGTTACTGGCACAGGCAGGTATTTTAGGAGTGTTTCTTGCCGCAGATGGTTTGTTATTTTATTTCTTCTGGGAACTGGCGTTGATTCCTGTTTACTTTCTCTGTTCAAAATGGGGTGGTGAAAGAAGGATTGCCGTTACGTTTAAATTTTTTATTTACACATTTCTTGGTTCATTGCTGATGCTGGTGGGGTTACTCTGTGTGTACTATCAAACACCCGATGGATCATTTTCCATGCAATCATTGTATGATGTAAAGCTTACCACCGCACAGCAGTCATGGCTCTTCTGGTTATTCTTTATTGCATTTGCTGTAAAGATGCCGGTGTTTCCGTTTCATACATGGCAGCCGGATACGTATGAAGAATCACCCACAGCAGTTACCATGGTGTTGAGTGCATTGATGGTGAAGATGGGTTTGTTTGCAGTTGTTCGTTGGCTTATTCCTTTGTTTCCGGCAGCAGCCATCCAGTTTGATAATGTAGTGATTGGTTTAAGTGTGATCGGTATGGTGTACGCCAGTATTCTTGCCATGCAGCAGGATGATCTAAAACGCCTGATTGCTTATTCCTCCATTGCACATATTGGTTTAATGAGCGCCGCACTCTTTGTAAATAATGAAAGCGGATTACAGGGCGCTATGATTCAATTTTTCAGTCATGGTGTAAATGTGCTGGGCATGTGGATAGTGGCCGATTTAATTGAACAGCAGTTTGGCACACGTAAAATGAGTGAGTTGGGTGGTCTTGCGCAAAAAGCACCAACACTTGCCATCTTGCTGGTGATTGTTGCACTCGCTAATGTGGCATTGCCTTTAACCAATGCCTTTGTGGGTGAATTTTTAATGTTTAACGGACTGTTCAAATTTAATGTGTGGTATGCTGTTGTTGGTGGATTGAGTATTATTCTCAGCGCTGTTTATACATTACGGATGATTCAAAAAGTATTTTACGGCGAAAGCAGCGCAGTAACTGCCAACGCCACTGATATTGGCATGATGGCAAAGATTGCATTAAGTGTGATTGCAGTGGCCATCTTTATGATGGGTGTATTTCCAAAACCGGTATTTGCCCTGGTGAATGATACGGTAACAGCTATGCTGGGTATTTATAAATAAGAACGAGTTAATTAAAACTATTAAGCAAAAGAGAAGAAACGATGAACCTGATTTTATTTTCGGCTTTATGGGGTGTGGTGATGATGTTCAGTGGATTATTCATCAGCAATAAATCAACTGCCAGAACAATTGCATTAACCGGCGCCTTTCTTTTACTGGCAGCCAACCTGCTGGAGATGAACGGGTACTCCGTTATTAATCATGATTTTAAAGGCATGCTGCAGTTTGAACGATTCAACATGCTGTTTCTTACTGTTGCATGTGGTTCTCTTATCATTTACTTTTTACTCAGCAGTAAAGAAATAGAAGCTGTGGGCAATCACGTCTATGAATATTTTGCACTGATCTTTTTTATTATGTGCGGTATCGGGCTGGTTGCATTGTTCAACAACCTGCTGATACTTTTTATCGGCATTGAAATTATTTCTATCCCGCTGTATATTCTCACAGGTTCTGATAAACGGAACTTAAAAAGCAATGAAGCTGCCCTCAAATATTTTTTGATGGGCGCATTTTCAACCGGCATCCTGTTATTGGGCATTGCATTTTTGTATGGCGCCACCGGCTCTTTCCAGGTGGAGAAAATGGGTTTACCGGCCAATGATCAGCTTCGTATTTTCCTTGCCATAGGGATTGTGTTTGTAATGATTGCACTGGCCTTTAAAGTATCCGCCGCCCCTTTTCATTTCTGGACACCCGATGTGTATGATGGCGCTCCCACTGTTTTCACTTCGTTTATGGCTACCATTGTAAAAGCGGCTTTGTTTGTGGGTTTCCTAACCCTTTTTTACAATGCATTCAGTAATAATTATGAAGACTGGAAACTGAGTGTAGCTCTTATTACCGCACTCACACTGTTTATCGGAAATATTACAGCCGTGTTTCAGCAGAGTGTAAAACGTATGCTGGCGTATTCAAGCATTGCGCAGGCGGGCTTTATGATGTTTACCGTGTTTGCCATTAATGATATGGCCAAACAGGGCATGCTGTTGTATGCAGCAGCTTATTGTTTAGCCACCATAGGTATTTTTTCAGTGCTGATTAAAATGAAGGATTATACGTTTGATGGGTTTAATGGTTTTGCCAAAAAACAGCCACTGCTTGCATTTGTGCTTACTGTTTGTTTGTTTTCGCTGGCGGGTGTTCCTTTAACCGCCGGTTTTTTTGCCAAATACTTTGTGCTGGCTGCAGCCGTTAAAACAGGTACTTATTTATGGCTGGTGATTTTTGCTGTGCTCATGGCCGCCATCAGTGTGTATTATTATTTCCGCATTGTACAGGCCATGTATTTTAAAGAAGGCGAAGGACAGGATATTGAAACCACTCCTCTTTTCAGAATCGTAATGATTGCCATTGCAGCATTGATTATTTTGCTGGGTGTGTTGCCTACGGCTTTGCTTAACTGGCTGACGCTTTATTAAGGGTTTTCTGCTATGTTAATACGTAAAGTTTAATAAAGAATTAATGGTATAGGCGTTTAGTTGTCCCTTAGGGATTTTAGTTGTTCAAGTATTTTTGGTGATTATAATTAAATTATAGCTTTATTAACCCGCTTTTTGGTTTGTGAAGCAGTAAATCATCTTTGTTGAGAAATAAGGGCCATAAAACATCCGAGAATAAATTTGGGTTGTCTAAACGCCTATACCTGAAGAATTAATGAGTTGTTGTGAACTTTCTATAATATTAATATAGTTTTACATAAAACAGGCAGCTTATTTTTTAAAGCTGCCTGTTTTATTTTACCCCGGTACTCCCAACTTTTCAAATATTGTTCTTACCTGCAGTGCGTTGTAATACCAACCTGTTTTTTGGCCGATGGTGTTTTTGTGCGGCTCAAGCCATGAGCGGAATGTTTTGGCACTGATGCCATAAAATGTGGCCAATTCTTTTACGGTGTAACCTTTAACCGGGATTTCTGCATTCATCGTCGTAGTACTCATACATTTAGTCTTTACTCTATTATAAATCTGATTTTTTGCGGAGGATAAAAATACCTAAAATTTTTAGCAGCAACAAGAGCGTGCATATCTTTTTAGTACCTTTTTAGCGTTGAAAATCAATTATTTAATAAAACAAAGGGGCGGTTTGCCCCTTTGTTATTTGAGATGAATTGAAGCAGGAATTACTCCTAATTATGATCTTATTTTTCATCTTCTTTTTGAACCGTAACCTGGCTTACCGCTCCAATAACAGCACCCGCTACAGCAAGGTAGCCACCAGCACTTACAATAACTGCCGGCAAGATTACAGGTGCGGTAACAATGGCTCCACCAACAGCCGCCAGTGCGATGCCTATATTACACAGTTTTTTAAAGAAACTTGGAGTGGGGGCTTTAAGCCTTTTTATAATACTCATTGTTTTATGTTTTTAATTGTGATAAAAAAGTAGTTTTTCACAGGACAATGGATTTGCGTTTGTGAATGATGGATTGATTATACACCGCTTACTTTAATGATGGAAAGCGCATTGAAGCCACCATCTTTTAACGGATAATAAACGCCATTTACCAACTGAAAAAACTGAATGCTCATTAACAGGAACAAAGGATGTGTACTGTTTGCAGTAACTGAGTTTTCCATTGTAAAGCCCGCAACAACTGCATTATCCCATGCAAGCATTGGAGTCTCCTTTTGATCCGTAACAAAGGTTTCGTTTTCAAAATCAAGCTCGGCACCCATGGTGAGCAGTTTAAAATGTGTAGCACCTGCGGGAGCTACAACCCATGCTGCTGGTGTAAAATCAGGCATGGTAACAGAGAGTTTACCCGTAACCCTGTTTACATCAGTTGTATAAGGCGCATAGAGCGAACTGCTTAATGAAGCATTGGCGTTGAAGGAAAACCCTTCCAAGAATTCTGCTTCGCCATCAATTACGTTACGCTGCCCTCTTGTGTTAACCGCATCTGCCTGAATAACTTTCATCATTTCAGCAGTGAGCCTGCTGGTAACCCTTCCATCTTTTGCATTTTGCAGCAGCGGACGTATTGCATTGCGCAAGAGCTTGCAAGCTTTACCTGCTCTTCCAAACTCAGCCATATTTTCTCTGGTGCGCTGAAAAGCGGGGTCTGTTGCAATACGGTTAGCCGTAACAGCTACATTTTCTTTTGCCAGGTATCCATCACCTGATTTGTAGAAGGTAATATCACCAATAGCACCTTCCAGTTTAATAATTCCTTTTTGCCTTGCCATAAAATTTGATTTGCCCTTATTCTCAAAAGAGGTATAAGGAATGTTTAAAAATTGTTTTGCTTTTTGCAGGTGATCAATCTGCGGTGCTGCAACACTGTATTTTGAATACGAGTGCAAGATGGGATAGAGAAAAATGGTGGTTTCCCGGTTGGGCACAAAAGGGAACGGAAAGGAATAAAAAGGCACGAAATGGAACGAAAGGGAATGAAAGGGAGCAGAAGGGATGATTTGGGCACAAATGGGCACGAATGGTTTTGCCACTGATTTCACAAATTTACACAGATACAAATGGGGGCCACGAATTGCACGAATGTGCACGAAAGTTAAAGGAATAACTAATTGCCACAGATTACAGAGATGAAAACAAAAAAGAAACAATTTAGGGCAACCCAGGGCAACCTTATAGGGAGGTGATGGGAAGGAGATAGGGGCGTGAGGTGAGTGTAATAGATATTGTAAAAAATGAATACATTTTTCTATAAGAGGCCTTTTTAATTCATTCTATGGCTACAAAAAAGTATGTTTTACCGACCGTATTTTCATCATTTTTTTAAAAATAAGTAGAATTTTAAATTCTAGTTATTCACATTTTTTTTTCACAGTTAAACGTTACCGCTATAGTCATAAGCTATAACGTTTAAAATTTCAAATTCAACATTTTTATAAAATTCAACAAAATGGCCTTTTATGTTAAGTAAATGTTTCTTATTTTCATAGTTATTCATATTCAGGGTTTTACTACCCGGTTAGTGGTATTGCTGGTTTTTTGGGTTGAATTTATTTTCAATTCGAAATTGATTGCAACTGCGATGGGCTTACCGAGGTGATGAACAAAAACGAAAAGTAATTGACCTCTCAAATGATGAAATGCAGTTGCTTCCGGAAAAAACCGGTAAAAAAGGGGTTTTTTCCCTTGGAGGAGCAGATGATGAAATTTACTTTCATCCCTGCAAAAGAGAACTAATTATAATTATGTGTAAACGCCAACAACTATCTTTATAATGAGAAGCAATTACCGCACGGTACTGATATTTGCATTACTGCTCCACTTCTCCTGCACCATCACTGCGCAGGACAGTTCCCGTTCATTTATTGATAAGATACTTTCATTACCGGATAAAGTATTTGGTAAAATTGATCAACAATCTCAAAAGCTCAATAACCGCCTTACACACCAAACAGAAAAATATCTTTCCAAACTAGAAAAACAGGAACAAAAACTCAAACGTAAACTGTGGCACACTGATTCTTTAAAAGCCAAAGAACTGTTTGGCAATGTAGAAGAACGTTATGCAAAATTGCGAGAACAACTTAACAGTAGTAATACTCCTCAACCTTTGAACAGTGTTTATTCAGCTCATGCAGATTCATTGACAACCGTGTTAAACTTTTTAAATGAAAACCCTGCGCTAAAAGAAGCAAAGAACATCAGCAAAAACCTTAGTTCCAATTTGAGAAATGTAACAGCACTGCAAAACAAATTCAACCAAACAGAACAGATTCGAAAACAAATAAAGGCAAGACAGGAAGCACTGAAACAACAGTTGCAAAACACACCACTTGCAAAACAGTTGGCGAAATACAAGAAGCAAGCTTATTACTACCAGGCTCAATTGAAAGAATACAGAGAGGCGCTCAATGATCCAAAATTATTGGGAGCAAAACTGGTGGAAGTTGCTAGGGATATCCCTGCGTTCAGGCAATTTTTTGCCAATAATTCGGAGTTATCATCAATGTTTCTTGTACCGGGTAATAATGGTTTCGCCACTGCTAATCAGGCATCTTTTACCGGCTTGCAAACAAGAGCAGGGGTGCAGAGTCTGTTACAGGAACGCTTTGGCTCAACAGCAGCATCTCTCGGAGGTGGAGGCAGCAGTAACTATATGCAGCAGCAAATGCAGGCAGCACAGGGACAAATGCAACAATTAAAAGACAAGGCAATGAGATTGGGGCAAATGAGCAGTGGAAACGAAAATGAGGAACTTGATTTTGTTCCGGATCAAACCAAAACAAAATCACTCAAACAACGCCTTGTATTTTCATCGAGTATACAAACAAACAGGAGCCGTGGTTTTTTTGTAAACTCGGCGGATATAGGATTATCACTGGGCATGAAGCTGAATGATAAATCAGTAATTGGTTTGGGAGGTTCATATCGTGCCGGTTTAGGTACTGGTTTCAATAATATCAGGTTGACTCATGAGGGAATCAGTTATCGAAGTTATATCGATTGGAAGCCTTCATTAAGGTTTCTTGGACAGTTTGGCAAAAGCATTTGGGTGAGCGGTGGCTATGAGCGTAACTATTTTGCCGTATTCAACCGCATTGATGAATTGCGTGATGTTAATGCATGGAAAGCCAGCCTCTTGCTCGGAGCCAGCAAGGTGGTAGATGTACGGAGCAGATTTTTTAAGAAAACAAAATTGAGTTTATTGTATGATTTTAATTGGCGCACACCAGGCAATGTTCAAACACAACCCATTTTGTTGCGTATAAATTACCAATTTTAAAATAAAAGGATTCAAAAAACAGATAACAGATTTTATATGATGAAGCACTTTGCAAAACACAGCCTTACTGCTGTTATATTGTTGATTTCAGTTTCAATTACTTTACAGGCGCAGGATGGGAAAAGCACACCCGGCAAAGTAAATATAGCCTCTCCTAACGCTGCCTCACTTGGAAAGTTTGGGGATATACCGGTAAGTTATCATACGGGTATTCCGCAAATAAGCATACCGATACATGAAATAAGGGATGGGAGTCTTTCTGTACCTATCAGCATCAGTTATCATGCAGGTGGCTTAAAAGTAGATGAACAGGATAGTTGGGTAGGTGCCGGCTGGGCATTGAATGCCGGAGGTGTAATAACCAGAACTGTTAAAAATAAACCGGATGAAAGACAACCACAGGCAATGCAGCAGTATGGTCATTTTTCTGAGTATGGAATGGCCAGCTATCATGAACAATTGCTGGGAGCTCCTCAGGCTTCCATCAATTATGATACGGAGCCGGATCTTTTTTCCTTTAGTTTTAATGGATACAGTGGTAAATTCTATTTTAATGATGACAGGACTCCTATACTAGTGCCTGAGTCTGATTTAAAAATTGAAACGGTGTATGTGCCTGGTACTACATGGGGTACACTGGCTCCCGGAACATTAAATGGTGAAGTAGGGATTCAAACAATTATTATTACCACTCCAGATGGCACCAAATATTATTTTGGTATAAGACAAGGCGAAACACTCACCTGTACCGCTCCGGGTAATTGCCAGCCAGTAGAAGTTACTGTATCTTATAATTCCAATTCTGGATTTGGTTCATTAGCACAACCTATTTCCAGTTGGTATTTGCATAAGATAATATCTGCTGATGGAAACAATGCCATCAACCTGTATTATGAACGTGATAAGTACGCTTTTTATACTTATTCAAGCAGCGTAAACGGTTTAACTTCAGCCTCATCGAATCAATATGAAATTGTAAAAAATTTTGTGTCTGGTGTACGATTGAGGGAGATTAGGGCCACTCATGAAAAGGTGGAGTTTGAACAAGGTAGCGTAAGACAAGATTTATCAAGATGGGAAACGGGAATTGATGAAAACATCGTTGATAACCTGAATCAAACCTCAAAGGCACTTGGAGTTATAAAGCTCATTGACAATTCAGGTTTTTGCTATAAAAAATTTGTGCTGACGCATGGTTATTTTGTAAACACAACACCCCTTACTAATTCTGTATTTGCCAGCACCGGTGTGAATTTACAATCCGACACCCGTCGATTAAAGCTCCTTACCATACAGGAACAAACAGGCAATGGAACAGTTACGAAGCCTGCTTTTAGCTTTGATTATTTTACCGAACCCATAGCCCGCAGAATGAGTTTTTCCAAAGATCACTGGGGTTACAATAATGGCGTAACAACCAATCAATCACTATTCCCCCTGCTATCAACAAGTACGGGTACTGTTTTCATAACAAATGGTAATGCCAACCGTGATGCTGTTTGGCCAGCTATGCGTGGTGGTGCATTAAAACAAATTACATACCCCACAGGTGGCCGCACGGAATTTGAGTTTGAGCCGCATACATTTGCCGCTACTGTTAATAGCCAGATGGCTGACAGAATAGTTGGTGGATTGCGAATCAAGTCTATCTCCAATATGGACCCTGTCACTAATCAAACCATTGTTACAAATTATTCCTATCAATATTCCAGCAATGCCAGTCTTACCGGTTTATCCAGTGGCTTATTGTTTGGGAAGCCTGTTTATATACAGGTGTTTAGAAATGAATGGTTTAAGCGTACAAATCTTTAATGACTATCCGCAATTTGGAATAACTAATTATTTTAGCTATTTTTGCCTAAATTAATTAGTTATGGACATAGG